>NZ_SJOC01000001.1:0-293421 GCF_004331195.1 Acinetobacter sp. ANC 4216
CCGTCCATCTGAGCAGCACCAGTGATCATGTTTTTAACATAATCGGCGTGTCCTGGGCAGTCTACGTGAGCGTAGTGACGAGTTGGAGAATCGTATTCTACGTGTGAAGTATTAATTGTAATACCACGTGCTTTTTCTTCTGGTGCAGAGTCAATTGCTGCGTAATCTTTCGCTTCACCGCCGTAAGTTTTTGCACAGATAGTTGCAATTGCAGCAGTTAAAGTAGTTTTACCATGGTCGACGTGACCAATTGTGCCCACGTTTACGTGTGGTTTGTTACGTTCGAACTTAGCCTTAGCCATGAGATCTTCCTTATTAAAATACTTATGGAGGGTTAGCTCCATAAGTGATTTTGGTTTTTAACTATGAATTAGTTTGGGCTTATAGTAATCGAAAGATTACTCGTCGTCACCTTTTTTACCACCAGTTTGGAATTTAGAAATGATGCCTTCAGCCACGTTACGTGGAGTCTCAGCATATTTAGAGAATTCCATAGAGTAAGTCGCACGACCTTGAGACATAGAACGCATTTGAGTCGCGTAACCAAACATCTCAGCCAATGGAACTTCAGCACGGATTGCTTTAGTACCACCAGGTAAATCGTCCATACCCTGAACCATACCACGACGACGGTTTAAGTCACCCATGATATCGCCCATGTAGTCTTCTGGAGTTTCTACTTCTACTTTCATGATTGGTTCAAGAAGAACAGGATCTGCTTTCATGAAACCATCACGGAAGGCATAAGAACCTGCCATTTTGAACGATAATTCGTCAGAGTCGACATCGTGGTAAGAACCGTCGAACAATGTAGCTTTAATGCCCACAACTGGGTAACCAGCCAAGACACCATTCTTCATACGTTCTTGAATACCTTTATCAACCGCACCAAAGAATTCTTTAGGTACTACACCACCTACAACTTCTTCAGCGAATTCGTATTCTTTACCAGCGTCTGTATCCATCGGCTCTAAACGTACATATACGTGACCGAATTTACCTTTACCACCTGTTTGACGTACGAACTTACCTTCTTGCTCAACAGTCTTCTTGATTGTTTCGCGGTAAGCTACCATTGGTTTACCAATGTTTGCTTCAACGTTGAATTCACGTTTCATACGGTCAACGATGATGTCAAGGTGAAGCTCACCCATACCAGCAATAATGGTTTGACCAGATTCTTCATCTGTGCGTACACGGAACGATGGGTCTTCTTTTGCCAAACGGCCAAGAGCGATAGACATTTTCTCTTGGTCAGCTTTAGTCTTAGGCTCTACAGCTAAAGAAATTACTGGCTCAGGGAATTCCATACGCTCAAGAGTGATGATTGCTTTTTCATCACATAGTGTATCACCAGTAGTAACGTCTTTAAGACCTACACATGCAGCGATATCACCCGCGCGGATTTCATCAACGTCTTGACGTTCGTTAGCGTGCATTTGCACGATACGGCCGATACGTTCACGTTTAGATTTCACTGGGTTATATACCGGGTCGCCTTGTTTAAGCACACCAGAATACACACGTACGAATGTCAAGTTACCTACGAATTTGTCGTTCATGATTTTGAACGCAAGCGCAGAGAACGGAGCATCGTCAGACGCTTCACGAGTTGCTTTAGTCTCGTCTTTGTCGTCAAGGATACCTTCGATCGCTTTAACTTCAGTCGGAGATGGCAAGAATTCAATTACTGCGTCCAACATACGTTGAACACCTTTGTTTTTGAACGCTGTACCGCAAAGCATTGGTTGAATTTCACAAGCCAAAGTTTGAGTACGTAAACCAGCAACGATATCTTCTTTAGAAAGATCACCGTTCTCCAGGTATTTGTCCATCAACTCTTCAGATGCTTCAGCCGCAGCTTCAACCATGTTGGTACGCCATTCTTCGGCAGTATCAAGAAGGTCAGCAGGGATTTCGCCGTACTCGAACTTCATACCTTGAGAAGCTTCATCCCAGATGATCGCTTTCATTTCGATCAAGTCAATTACGCCTTGGAAGTTTTCTTCAGCGCCAACAGGGATTACAACTGGTACAGGGTGTGCACCCAGACGAGTTTTCATTTGTTCAACAACACGGAAGAAGTTGGCACCGGTACGGTCCATCTTGTTCACGAATGCTAAACGAGGAACTTGATATTTGTTCGCTTGACGCCATACAGTTTCAGACTGAGGTTGTACACCACCTACAGCACAGTAAACCATACATGCACCATCAAGAACACGCATAGAACGTTCAACTTCGATTGTGAAGTCAACGTGTCCCGGGGTATCAATTACGTTGATACGGTGTTCAGGGAACTGCTTAGACATACCTGACCAGAATGTAGTAGTCGCAGCTGAAGTGATGGTAATACCACGTTCCTGCTCTTGTTCCATCCAGTCCATTGTTGCTGCACCATCATGTACTTCACCAATTTTGTGAGATACACCTGTGTAGAACAAGATACGTTCTGTAGTTGTGGTTTTACCCGCATCGATGTGCGCAGAAATACCAATATTACGATAACGAGAAATTGGGGTTTGACGAGCCATGATTTCTTGCATTCCTAAATTTGTTGTTTAAAACAGGACGCTTTAAGCCGCTTGGCAGCTTAAAGCGATTCGATGACAAAGCAGTGAAAACTGGCTCATCACCCTCCTGAATAGGGGCTGTTTTAACCGCTTAGAAGCGATAGTGAGAGAAGGCTTTGTTGGCTTCAGCCATACGGTGCACATCTTCACGTTTTTTGACTGCAGCGCCTTTACCTTCAGATGCATCAAGCAACTCGCCAGCAAGACGTAAAGCCATAGTTTTTTCAGAACGCTTAGCAGCAGCATCTACCAACCAACGCATAGCTAGGGCAGTACGACGGGATGGGCGTACTTCCATAGGCACTTGATAAGTAGCACCACCAACACGGCGTGCTTTTACTTCGACCATAGGGCGAACTTTTTCAAGAGTAGTCTCGAAAAATTCTACTGGGTCTACTTTAGATTTTTCTTGAACGCGGTCTAAAGCACCGTAAACGATACTTTCAGCAATAGATTTTTTACCATCTTGCATTACGTGGTTCATGAATTTAGCGATTGTTTGGCTGCCGAACTTAGGATCCGGAAGGATTTCACGGGCAGCGACTACGCGACGTCTTGGCATTTTAATACACCTATAAATATGACACTTCAGGTTTATCCAGCATGAGTACAAAGTGTCATGTACATTCGCTGGCCTTACTACACGTCGCTTGAATTTCACAAATTTAAATGCAGAAATCAGACAAGCGAGACGATAAAGGATTGCGGTTCTACGTTCTTAAAAAGCTAATCTAAAAAGATTATTTCTTAGGACGTTTAGTACCGTATTTAGAACGAGACTGGTTACGATCTTTAACACCAGCGCAGTCTAAAGAACCACGAACGGTATGGTAACGTACACCTGGTAAGTCTTTAACACGACCACCACGGATAAGCACAACGCTGTGCTCTTGCAGGTTATGGCCTTCACCACCGATGTAGCTTGATACTTCAAAACCAGAAGTTAAGCGAACACGGCAAACTTTACGCATTGCTGAGTTAGGTTTTTTAGGTGTAGTTGTGTAAACACGTGTACAAACACCACGACGTTGTGGACAAGCCTTCAACGCAGGAACTTTTGATTTTTCAATCAAAGTCGTACGACCCTTACGGATCAACTGATTTGTTGTTGCCATTTGGCAATTCTCCCGTTAATAAAAAGCCTCAAAAAAATACCACTTTTTGAGGGCACACAATTGTAAGCGAAGATAGAAAAATGGTCAATATTCGAGGCCATGTCAAATATTGACCACTTTCTTATATATAGGTCAGTAGATGCGTTTTTTAAAGACTCTAGCCCAGGCTTTTACACCTTCTATTTTGTAACTTTTTTCTTGGTTGGTTTAGGTGCTTCATTTTGTTCAGGTTGGGAAGCGGCAAGCTGTTCACTGCCCGCGTCAATTTCTTGAACATCTGCCTGAGCATAGTCACCTATTTCCGGTTCATCTAGCGTGATGGCCGGTTTTTGCGGCTCAACCTGGGCATGCGGTTCGACCATGTGTTCAGCCAAATATTCTAATCCCTGTTCTACCCGCTCACTTTTACGCTCGTCATCCGCGATGGCATCCTCGGCTTTCTTTTTAATGGTCACTTTGGCAATAGGACCATGCCCTTCCACTGCAATATCCTGATCCAGTTTAAGCTCGCCGGAATTCAGCTCGTCTTTAGTAAAGGGGTTTAGTAACCTTGGCGCTGCCTGTGCCAACAGCTCCAGGGATTTTTCATAAGCCGCAATAGGAGACAATTCCGCTCCTTGATGCTGCTGCAAATAGCTTCTGGCATGGGAAAAGATTTGCTGGGCTTTCTGGTTGACATCTTCCACCAGTTTCCAGCTATAGGCTGCACCTATACCTGCTCCGGCAACCGGCGTCAATTTACTGATCAAAGAAACTTTTGGAAGATGATTCAACCAGTTCCATTTCATTTCGCCATTTTCATTGACCAGCCATTTTTTTAGTGGCTCACTGTCATTGCTGGAACCCAGCATGTTTTGCAATTGGGCGGTATCATTGGTTTGCAGCATATTGGACACGATTTTGAGTGCCATCAATACACTTTGTTTTTCAGCAATCTGACCCAAGTCGATTTGTTTAAACACAAACTGGACAATATCCTGTTCGGTGTCTTTATTCAGTTCAAAGCCATAAGCACGCCCGACCTGATAAATCATGCGCAAGGACATCAGCAGCGACAAAGGCACGTCAATCGCTGAACCGACTACGCCTGTGGCACCCGTAACTGCACCCTGTATAGAAGCAAGCCATTTGTTTTGTTCTGCCAATGCCTGACTCAGCCGTTTGGAACGGTCGACATCTTGAGTCAGTTCCTGTAAATCTTTTGCTCCGGCCTGATCCAATACAGTATCTACAGAACTCAGATTTGAAGTGAACTGATTTAAATGGTCAAAAAAATAGTCTGAAACCTTGTCTGAAAAATCTGGCGAAACAAAATTCGCCACACGATTGACCTTGCTGTACTGACGACCCAGCAATTGCCTTGAGACATTGGGTAAATACTCACGTATCACTTGTTGAGGATTATCATATTTTCTGGATTCAAATACGCTTTGAGAACGGGCACTTCCCTCAATGACATGGCCATTGCTCAAGCCTCCTGAGGCCTTGCCTGCATGCTCGGCAGCCGCATGACTCAGTGCATTCATTCCTGTTGCACTGATCTTTTTAGCCACTCCCAAAGCATTCGAGAAGAATCCACCTGAATGTTTATTATTGGTATTTGCCATTCTTTTACCCTCATCTTCTATTCTTACAATTATTGATAAATACTAGGTGTAGTCTAAGTTTATCTCAATACGAATGTGTATCTTTTAGTTAATTATTCCGCGTAAACATTACAGATACATACTGCCGAAATAGGCATAATATTTGCCATAAGAATTCAAAAACCTTTCTGCTATCATGAATGCAACCGAAAGACATGAGTAATGCGCTGGATTGAGGTTTTTACTTTTCTTCCTGAATCAGCTGCCTTTACTCAAAATATCACCATATAAGGGATCTGTAGATGAAGCGTGTTGTAATCACTGGTATGGGTATCAACTCATGCATTGGTAATTCTTTAGAAGATGTCACTCATTCTTTACAAAACGGGATTTCTGGAACACGTTTTAACCCGACTTATGCAGAATTAAACTTTAAGAGCCATGTCAGTGCAGCTGCTGATCAAGATTTTGACCATATTGACCGCAAATTGAAACGCTTCATGGGCGTATGTGCCATGTATGCCTACAACTCGGCGCTTGCTGCAGTAGAACATGCAGGTTTAAGCGTTGAAGAATTGGCCGGCAACCCGCGTTACGGGATTTCAGGCGGTTCAGGTGGCGGTTCAACTGCTTCCGTGATTGAAATGAACGAATTATTGCACACTAAAGGTGCGCGTAAAGTCGGTCCTTTCTTTGTTCCACGTAACATGACCAACACCATTACCGCAAACGTAGGTGTGGCATTCAAATTACAGGGTGTGGCGCATACCATTACCAGCGCATGTGCAACTTCTGCCGATGCCATTGGTTATGCTTATAACCTGATTCAGTTGGGCAAACAGGATTTAATGCTTGCCGGTGGTGGTGAAGAAGATCACTGGTCTCAAAGCTTGTTGTTTGATGCCATGGGTGCACTTTGCTCTAAATACAATGACACACCAGAAACAGCGTCTCGCCCATATTCAGCTGACCGTGACGGTTTCGTGATTGCCGGTGGTGGCGGTTTTGTGGTACTTGAGTCACTGGAACATGCGCAAGCACGCGGTGCAAAAATTTTAGCTGAAGTGGTGGGTTATGCTGCCAACTCTGATGGTGCAGACATGGTCGCTCCAAGCGGTGAAGGCGCAACACGCTGTATCCTGATGGCCCTTGAAGAAGCGAAACAGCATGGCGTGGACAAGATTGACTATGTGAACACGCATGGTACGTCAACGCCTGCAGGCGACGTGACTGAACTGAAAGCGATGGAACGTGCATTCGGTGAAGGTCAGGTTCCGCCTATCAGCTCAACCAAGTCTATGACCGGTCACAGCCTGGGTGCTGCGGGTGTACATGAAGCCATTTACTCTGTCTTGATGATGCAAAACGACTTTATTGCGCCAAACATCAACGTGACTGAACTGGATGAAGGTGCAAAACCGTTTGATATCGTACTTGAAAAACGTGACGCAAAATTGAATACTGTGATGAGTAACAGTTTTGGTTTTGGCGGTGTAAATGCCTGTCTTGTTTTCAAAAAATGGGAAGGCTAAGCTAAGAAGTGTTGATCATTCAGCCATGGATGATCAACTTCTGCCACACTGCCCTTAAAAGGGTGAATGGATGGATGCTCCTTCTGATGCTTTCTTGTGGGTAAAAGCATTACATATTATTGCAGTTGTTTGCTGGTTTGCGGCATTGTTCTACCTGCCTCGTTTGTACGTTTACCACGCCATGAGTGAAGATGCGGTGAGTCATCAGCGTTTTGAAGTCATGGAACGTAAGCTATACCGCGGCATCATGTGGCCCTCAATGGTTGCAACACTCATCACCGCGCACTTTCTGGTCGATTGGGGTGATGCAACGCGTCATTACCATGATGCACTGTGGTTTTACCTGAAAGTCGGACTGGTCGGATTATTGGTGATTTACCACTTTGTGTGTGGGTATTACCGTAAAAAACTGATCGGCAATGCGCATTACAAATCACACAAGTTCTGGCGCTTCTTTAATGAAATGCCAACGCTGATTTTATTTGCCGTAGTCATTCTAGTGGTGGTGAAACCCATCTTCTAAGCATCAAAAAAGCCCTCAATCGAGGGCTTTTTACATCTGACAAAACTTAGTTCAACATTTCCTGATTGCGTTTCATCAGCATCTCCTGATGACGTTTACGCATCCGCGGTTTATACAGGAGCTGATAGGTCACGGCCAAAATAATCAACCAAAGCGGACTGATCATCAGGGCACGCAAGGTATCGGCTTCCAGACTTAAAATAATCAAAGTAAAGAATAAAAACACCAGTACCACATACGACATCCATATTCCGCCCGGCATTTTAAAAGTGGACTTGGCATGCAGTTCTGGACGCAGTTTACGGTAACGGATATAGCACACCATGATGATGCTCCAGATACTGATAAACAAAATCACGCACAGCGAGCTTGCTAAGGTAAAGGCTTCAACCGTATTCGGTACAAAGTATTGTAATGCTGCACCCGCCATAATAAAGGCACAAGAGAACAATAAACCTTTGTCAGGCACGGCACGCTTGGACAATTGCGCCAGGTTTTGCGGAGCCTGCCCTTCCCGCGCCAAGCCAAACAGCATGCGCGACGTTGAAAACACACCGCTGTTCATGGAGGACATGACCGATGACAGCACCACCAGGTTCATGATAATCGCTGCTGCACCAATGCCTGCATGCATGAACAGCGACACAAAGGGACTTTGATCCGCAGGAATCTGGTTCCACGGAGTCACCGACATCACAATGAACAGCGACAATACATAAAACAGAATAATCCGGGTCGGAATGGCATTCACTGCCTTTGGCAAGTTCTTTTCAGGGTCTTGGGTTTCTGCCGCCATGGTTCCGATCAGTTCCACACCCACAAAAGCAAACAAGGCAATTTGGAACCCGGCCAGGAAACCACTGCCACCTTGCGGGAACATGCCGCCATGCGACCAGACATTACTAAAGCTGGCCAGCGAGCCACCCGGTGCATGAAAATGGTTAAACACCATAAATCCGCCAATACCAATCAGCCCTAAAATGGCCAAAATCTTGATAAGCGCAAACCAGAATTCGATCTCGCCAAACAGACGTACGGCGAGCATATTAATGCCGAGCACCAGCAACACGCAGGCCACGCTGATCATGGCCTGTCCGGATGGCGTAAAGGCCATCCCTTCAGGCAGCCAAAAGCCAAGATAGTTGATGATGGCAGCCAGGTCTGCAATGCCGACCAACACCCAACCCAGCCAGTATGACCAGCCAATATAGTAGCCTGCACCCGGACCAATCAGGTCATGCGCCATGTCGATAAAGGATTTGTAGTGCAGGTTGGAGAGTAAAATTTCACCCAATGCGCGCATCAGGAAAAAGAACATGGTACCAATGATCATATAGATCAATAAAATTGAAGGGCCAGCCAGGGAGATGGTTTTGCCTGAGCCCATAAAAAGGCCTGTCCCAATCGCGCCACCAATGGCAATCAGTTGCAGGTGACGGTTGGACAGTTTTCGTTGTAGTTCATGCGATGATGCCTGGGCATCGTCTGCTCGTGGTGTAGTGGTCATAACTGAACATCCTTTTAACATACGATTGCGTGTAAACCATGTGCTTTACATTGCCAGTCATCCCAACCAGCGACATTTACACGCCAGGCAGCACATCGGTCGCAACCGCTTTGCTGCCCTGCGGGAGATTTTTAGGTCAAGGCTGTGCCGCCGTTACAGCAATTTCAATCAGCCAGTCCGGATTGACCAGATCTGCCTGAATGGTGGCACGCGAAGGTGGAGTACAACCTTTCATCCAGTCAATCCAAATGGCATTGACGGTTGAAAAGTCAGCGAGATTTTTTATATAAAGCTGTGCAGACAGCAGTCGGGATTTATCGGTTCCGGCCAAAGCCAGCAGTTCATCAATGCTGGCCAAAATTTCACGGGTCTGACCTGCGACATCATTCCCGGTGTTTTTCGGTACCTGTCCAGAAAGATAAACTACCTGATTAAACACCGTCACGGCGCTCATGACGGCGTTGCTATTCAACTTTTCAATATCGCTATGGGACATCTACATTTCCTTGTATCAATGACTTGAATGAATAATCTGATTTTTTAAAATTTAATCTTGAATAAAATTGACGCGTGCAGTAACAGCACACATCAGCTCATAGCCAATGGTGCCTGAACCTGCCGCCACTTCATCAATACTGAGTACAGTGCCGTGTTTCGATGTACCCCACAGCATCACTTCACTGCCGACTTGGGCACTGGGGAGATGAGATAAATCGACCGCCAGCATGTCCATGCTGACACGACCGACCAAACTGCTGCGTTGTCCATCGACTAAAATAGGCGTACCTGTTGCGGTAATACGCTGATAACCATCGGCATAACCGCAAGCCACAATACCAATACGCATCTCGCGTTCAGCAACAAATCTGGAGCCATAACCGACACTATCCCCCGCTTTGAGCCGTTGAATCGCAATAATTTCACTACGCAGGCTCATCGCAGGTTGCAGGTTCCAGTCTTGAATAGAATGGCTTGGATAATCCGGAGAACTGCCGTACAGCATGATGCCGCTACGGATCACATCCGACTGCAACCGTGGATGGCGTAAGATGGTGGCGCTGTTGCTGACTGAACGCGCACCCGGTAAATCATGGGTGATTGAATCAAACAACTGGCATTGATGCTCAATGCCGTCACGTCCTAAACGCTCACCATCAGCATCCGAGAAATGCATCATATGGGTCAAACATTGAACTTGAGGCAAGTTTGAAAGCTGCTGCCACACTTGACGATACTGTTCAGGGCGGAAACCCAAACGGTTCATGCCACTGTTCATTTTCAGGTAAACATCAAACCGGGCGGGTCTGGGAAATCGGGCCAACCATTCAATCTGATATTGGCTATGAATGGTGAAACTTAAATTCAGCTCATCACACTCAAACAGGTCTTGCTCGGAAAAGATGCCCTCAAGCAACAAGACGGGGCCTTTCCAGCCCAGGGCACGAATGCGTTTCGCCTCTGCCAAATCAAGCAGTGCAAAACCATCGGCAGATTTGAAAGCTTGATAGACGCGCTCAATGCCATGACCATAGGCATTGGCTTTGACCACCGCAAAGACCTGGCTATTCGGCATTTTTTGACGTGCAATAGAGAGATTGTGCTGCAGTGACTGATGATGAATCACTGCAGTAATCGGACGTGGCATGTTGTTCTTCCTTGAATCAATCTGACCTAAAACAGATTAGGCTGCTGAAGGGTAACGTTGGATCGATAAACCTTCGGTACTGATGTCCGGTTGATGGTTCATGACCAGGTCACTGATGAGCTTGCCTGAGCCGCAGGCCATGGTCCATCCCAGCGTGCCGTGACCGGTGTTGAGGAACAGGTTTTTAAAACGGGTTGCACCAATAATCGGAGTGGAGTCCGGTGTCATTGGACGCAAGCCGGTCCAGAAGGTCGCTTCTGCCAGGTTTCCACCCGGGAACAAATCCTTGGTGACCATTTCCAGCGTGGCACGGCGGTCCTGGTTCAGGCCATGGTTAAATCCACTCAGTTCAGCCATGCCACCCACCCGGATACGCTTATCAAAACGGGTAATCGCAATCTTGTAAGTCTCATCCAGCACCGTAGACTGCGGTGCAAATGCAGGATCAACAATTGGAATGGTGAGTGAATAGCCTTTCACCGGATAAACAGGCAAATTCAGGTGCAGTGGTTTTAAGAAGTCACGTGAATAACTGCCAAATGCCAAGACATAACGGTCTGCTGTGAGAACTTGGCCATTCACCAGCACGCCCTTGATGTCATCTCCTTCAAGCACCAGTTTTTCAACGTTTTGGTTAAATTTAAATTCTACGCCCAGCTCTTTGGCCAAGCTTGCAAGCGCATTGGTAAACAGGTAGCAGTCGCCAGTTTCATCATTCGGTAAATGCAGACCACCGACCAGTTTATCTTTGGCAAATTCCAAAGCAGGTTCCACTTTGGCCAGATCATCTTTGAGCAAAAGTTCATGCTCCACGCCACATTCTTTTAGCACCTGAATGTCACGTTGCACCATGTCCAGTTGCGCTTCATTACGAAAAACTTGTAAGGTGCCTTTAGAACGGTTTTCATAGTGAATGCCGGTTTCTTTACGCAGCTCTCTGAGACAGTCACGGCTATACTCTGCCACCCGGGTCATGCGCTCTTTATTAATGGCATAGCTGTGCGGATTGCAGTTCTTGAGCATCTGCGCCATCCACTGTAATTGCCACATGCTGCCATCCATATTGATGGCAAGCGGTGCATGATGCTGAAACATCCACTTGACTGCTTTAAATGGAATACCTGGAGCTGCCCACGGCGTTGAATAACCTGGCGAAACCTGACCTGCATTGGCAAAACTGGTTTCTTCAGCAGGACCAGACTGACGGTCCAAGACAGTAACGGTTGCTCCCTGTTGTGCGAGGTAATACGCACTGGCAACCCCGATGACACCACTACCCAAGACAATTACACGCATTGCTTATCCCTAACGCATACTAGTTTATTTCACTAGTATATTTTTTGATTGATAGTTTTTTTCACTGTTTTAAGCACTATAATCTAGGTAATTTGATAGTTTTGTCGCGAAAAAATTCTAAAAAAAGGAAAATCATAATGCGCAAATTAGACCGTATAGATCAGCAGATTCTGGATATTTTGCAGCGCGATGGACGGATTGCGATTAGTGAATTGGCATCTCGGGTCAACCTGTCTACCACCCCCTGTTCGGAGCGGGTCAAACGTCTGGAACGCGATGGCATCATCATGGGCTATTATGCGCGGCTGAATCCGCAACTGGTCGATCGCAACCTGTTAGTATTTTTAGAAATTAAACTATCTGCAAAATCGGGCGATGTGTTTGATCAGGTGGCACGTGATTTGGTGGAAATTCCTGAGGTTCTGGAATGTCACCTGATTTCAGGCGAATTTGATTATCTGGTGAAAGCGCGCTTAAAGGAAATGAGTGCCTATCGACGTCTGCTCGGCGACTTACTTAAAAAACTTCCCTCCTCCGCTTCCTCACACAGTTACATTGTAATGGAAGAAGTGAAGGAAAGTTTTTATCTGGATCTGCGTTAATAGTCCCCAAAGCTTGATTCAGGGTAAATACCGAGGAAGTTGCGTACTCATGTTGAGTTAAACAAATTGAAGTAATTCAGCAAAGGTTTTAATCCGCGCTTTAGGTGCAGCTGCTGTCAACTCTTGATCAGAGCCATAACCATACTCGACTGCGATGGTGTCTATCCCATTGCTGCGGGCACCAAAAATATCGTGCTCACGGTCACCCACCATCACACATTCAGCTGGGTTTAAATTTTCCTTTTCAAGGATATAGGCAATCAACTCGCCCTTGTTGGTACGCTCACCATTCAGCTCACTGCCATAGGCATAATTAAAATATTGCAGCAGATCAAAATGTTCTAAAATCTGCTTGGCATAGATTTGAGGTTTTGCCGTAGCCAAATACAAACGGAAGCCCTTTTGCTGCAAGGTTTGCAAAGTTGCAGCCACATCTTCAAAAACATGATTTTCATATAAGCCGGTCACAGCAAAGCGTTCCCGATAGCCCATCAAGGCCTGTTCAGCCAGAACATCATCCACCGGCACATTTAAAATTTTCGCCAAAGAGGCCTGCAAAGGTGGACCAATAATCCAGTCGATGTTGACCTCATCGGCAATTGGATGGCCCACTTTAGCCAGACCATAGCGTGCCGAAGTAGTAATCCCCACTTTGGGATCAGTTAATGTTCCGTCTAAATCAATCAAAATATTCTTAATCACCAACCGACCCTTCAACTTAAATTTTTACTTCACAAATACTATCGAGACTTGGCTCAAAGTTGCCTATACTAACGCAAATTTTGTGATTTAAGGACATCATTGTGCGCCCTACTGTACTTTGCTTTTCTGGTTTAGACCCATCGGGTGGTGCTGGCTTGCAGGCAGATATTGAAGCGATTGGCCAAAGTGGTGCACATGCAGCAATTGCCTGTACTGCGCTGACCATTCAAAACTCGCAGCAGGTGTTTGATTTTGAAGCAACCTCCAAAGAATTATTGCTGGCCCAAGCGCATGCTGTAGTCGGTGATTTACCGATTAAATGTGTGAAATCCGGTATGTTAGGCACCACCGACAATATTGCCGCTTTGGCTGAATTTTTACGTGAACATCCTGAATATCTGTATGTGCTTGATCCAGTTCTGGTGGCCAATAGCGGCGGTTCATTGGGCGATCAAGCCACACTGGTCAAAGCCTTTGTGGAGCTGATTCCGCTAGCTACTGTGCTGACCCCGAACACCGTCGAACTTCGTGCCTTAACTGGCGTGGAAGATATCGACCAAGCTGTAGCAAAACTTTTTGCCATGGGTGCCAAAGCCGTTTTAGTGAAAGGTGGACACGAAGATACCCCTGACTATATCCGCAATGCACTATACGTAGAGGGTAAACTGGTATCTGAAACCCGATGTCCCCGCCTTGAAGGTCAATATCACGGTTCAGGCTGTTCTTTGGCCAGCTTTATTGCCGGCCGTTTAGCACAAGGTGATGACTTAAAACAGGCGGTCAACCATGCCGAAACCTGGCTGTTTGGCATACTGAAAAAAGCGGAATCCCCGGTGCCTAATGGCCAGAAAATCCCGAAACGTTTTTAAAAATCCATCTGCTGCTCTGCTGCATAAAAACCTGCATACGAACCTGCATAAAAACCTGATGATCAGCCCGCTATTCGGGTTTGATCTTGGTCTTTTACTTTTTATATTCAAAAATAAAAGCATGTATACATACATGCTTTAACTGAACATTGACCCGATTTAAACAATCAGAATTAAGCAATCAGGTCTTTAATGGTGGTACTTGAACCATTATTTTTCACCGACTCAATCCCTTTCTCGCGTGACTGCTCGCTTGAGTAAAATTGGCTGGTGCCAATAACTTGATAATTTGCTGCTTTTAAATTGAAATAGGGTTTGCCATTTTTTGCTTCCAGACGCTCATAACGACCATCTTCAGGGCTATTTTTCTGCACTGATTCAATGCCATTTTGTGCAGAAGCTTTGGTCTTGTACAATTCGCTGGTCAGAATCACTTCCCCATTGCCCGCTTTCAAAACAAAGCGATATTGCCCATCGCTCGCCTGACTGACTTCATACCATCCTGCCATATAAAATACCCCTTGTTATTGTAAGAGTTATAAAAGAATAGAATTTATATTGTTTAAATAATATGCTATTTGTATTAAATATAAATGACTTTTTATTTCAAAGAAAGCACATTTTATGATCATAATTTAAATCTAGATTATTATGATTTATCGCCTTAAATGAATACATTGCGCTATTTTGATCCAGACACTGTTGATAGCCATCGTTCCATGAACTGCAAGCAAGAGAGTAGACTTCTTTCATAATTATTCACACCCTTTTTATTTTTTTCCCCTTGGGAGAAATAAAGGAAATTTATAAAAGAAGTCTACTAAATTGCCGGTCTATTCTCTCCCCAGCTGTTGACTCAACAACCTGCCCAGCCTTAAACAATTTTTTTAGTGTAGGTGGCTTTCTGCATTTCCAGTATTTCCACACAAATCTGTACACTGACTTGGCTTTGTGCAGGAATATGCTGTTCAAGTGTGTGCAGAATCACTTGAGCAATTTGCTGTTGTAACTCCAGACTACGTCCAGTCAATAAAGAAACTTTGGCATGCACATAGGCTTGTGAAACATCTCCCAAACCAATGACATAATCATGCTGGCAAATGGCACGGCTTTTGAGATCATTCGCAGCACCGACATAAGCGCCCTCAACCAGGGCCTGGTTTAAGGCAAGCAAGAGTGGTTTGGGTTGAAAGTTTTCTACATTGTCGGAATATTCAAGATGGATATGCGGCATAACAAGAACTCTTTAACATGAATGACTAAGGTTATAGCATGCTGGTGCTTTAATCCTAAAATGGCTCTGTCAATGTTTAAGCCATAATGCTTCTGATAAAAACCAATAGTACGATAATTCATGCAGTCACGACTTCATAAAAAAAAGCTCCGGCATATCGCCAGAGCTTTTTGGGTTTTAATGTCGTGAATTAAGCTTTTTTCACAAATTCAGATTTTAATTTCATGGCACCAAAGCCATCCACTTTACAGTCCAGATCATGACCATCGCTTGAGTCCGGTAATAAACGAATGTTCTTCGCCTTGGTTCCCACTTTAATTACCGATGAAGAACCTTTGATTTTCAAATCTTTAATCAGGGTAACCGTATCGCCATTAGCAAGCACACTGCCATTTGCGTCTTTAATAATTGTAGCCTGCTCAGTACTGCTTTCGCCTTCTTTCCATTCATGAGCGCATTCTGGGCAAATCAGCAAACCGCCATCTTCATAAGCATATTCTGAGTTACATTTGGGGCAATTTGGCAAAGACATAAAAAACCTCAAAAGCCTTATTATAACATTTTATAAAGCAATCTTTTGCTAAAACCTTAGGGTCTGTTGACATTTCATAAATGGCTTGCGTTGTAGGCTAAAATTGAGCAAACAAGGAATGAAATGCAAAGAATGGTGGTTCCATTTTTAAATTTCATGACGCAGTTTGAGATAATTTTAGCCATAACCTGAGCAAGAACAAAGCATTGCTTTGTTTGCAGCGCAAGGCGCAGCTAAGGACTAGAGTATTTTTTGATGCTACGTCGTTGTGAACTACGCATTTAGAAGGACTAAATTTTGTATTTCACGCCTCGTATCCTCTAAACAATACTCTTAGTCACAAACATAGACGAAGTGTCAACTGACCCTCTTATCTTATGGAATAAAATCGCTTATCAGATGCTTTTCAGCTTTCTTCCAAAACCTGTTTAAGTACAATCACATGATTATGGTTTTCACTTTTAGCCGCAGTGATGAGGCTGACTTTTTCTTGTCTGGCCATCTCTCTGATTTGCTTCAACACCTCTGTTTGTGAGCGCAGTTCAGCCCTGTAACGTTGCTGGAATTCGTCCCAATGCTGGGAGTCATGCGCATACCATTTTCGCAGCTCAGTTGACGGCGTGATTTCTTTAGCCCACCAATCAATTTTGGCATCTGCCTTTGTAATGCCCCTGGGCCACAGCCGGTCAACCAGAATCCGTTTGCCGTCTGAAGCTAGAACTTCTGCATAAGCACGTTTAATTTGAATGTTCATCGCACAGCAGCTATTGATCTGGAATTTCAGGAGTAACCAGTAAAGTGAGCAGTTGCAATGACTCCTGCCATCCCAAATAACAGGCTTCCACTGGAATAACTTCAGGAATACCTGATTGGGTAATATGCACTTCGGTTCCCACGGACACTGCTTTGAATTGAATGATCACTTCAATGTTTCCGGGCAAATTGGGATCATCGAACTGGTCGCTATAGCGCAACAATTGGTTGGGTATAATTTCATGATAGATGCCACCAAAGGAATGGCTAGAACCGGTAGAAAAATTGCTAAACGACATTTTATAGGTCCCACCGACTTTGGCATCCAGATGATGAACCTTAGCGGTAAAACCATGGGGTGCCATCCACTTGACCAGAGCATCCGGGTCAATAAATGCCTTAAACACCCGTTCAGGTGGTGCGGTAAATACGCGATGCAGTTTCACTGTATTACTTTCAGTCATTTGCGAACCTCGTCTTATTGTTATTTTTAAAATGCAAGTTGATTGCGGTTATTCTCTGATGCTGCAGGGCTTTGGTCCGATATGAAACAGGGTTTTCAATTCCTTGTTCATAAAACATTTATCAATGTTCCAAAACATTATAGGTCCAGAATAGCAGCATTCAAGCCGATATTTTTATCTAAATATCAAATCCAGTTTTGAATATCTAATCTGGCATGTCATCAATATGATTAGGTTCTGTGCGCGGCTGAGTATTCATATAGTGCCGAAAACAGCATGAACGCTCATACACCTGCATGCGTACCCGCATGATGGAACCTAAAGGCTGGTGTTCTTTTACCCCATGCCACGGATTGAAAGACAGCACGTCATCTGAATAGACCCGACGTGCCGGACTAAAGGTCTGCTGTTTTGGAAAATGTAAAGTCCCGATGACCTGATGCGGTGATTCATCTTCATCCCACAACACGGCGGCATCTTCAACAGGCATACGGTCCAGGTTGGTACATAGCTGAGCGCGAATGACATAATCAGCCGTATTACGCTTAAAAAAATCCTGGACCAGATCACGTATGCCGGAATCTTCCTGAATTTGCATCGGTATGCCAGTCAGCTGTTTTACCGACTCAGATTCAGGTGCCACACTGATTTTGGCAATATAGTTGCCATAACGTAATGCTGCCATGCTGTGATAGGTTTCCCCGAGTATATGATGCTGGCTACGTGCCAGTCCCTTGATCGTCGCAGATGCCGGCAATCCCGCACGACTGACCAGATGATCGACCCCACGCATGACACCGCGTAAACCCCGCATGACCAGTTCAGGTGCCCTTTCCGCTTCAGTCATAAAAGGCAGCATTTGCATATATTTGCGTACCGTTCCAAAAACCAGCACCGGCATATTGACCATCAGAAAATCCTGATTTTTTCCCTCACTGGAATCTTCCGGCAATAAGCGCTCGCCCGGCACATTTAAAATTTTAAGGGCAAAACCATGCGGCACCGGTGTCTTATCGCTACGCAAATCTCCGGGAGCAGCAGACAGACGGACCATGACATCATAATAGCCCGGATAGGCAAAAATTCCCTGCGCCAAGTGATCGGGCAGATTTTCAGGAATGGTTAAAATACCTTTTAAGAAACCGTGGGATTTAGCATGCGCATCGCGAACTGCATGACGATGCTTGTCGAAAACCTCAGTATTGCTTTGGGTCATATAATCTACAATATACTGAATATCTTCTTCTTCATTTTCCTGTTTTTGTTCGACTTCTGGACCATAGGCCACATAATTATTCACTGCCATGCCGTGCTCCTTTCATGCCTTGAAGAGGAATAAACTGTTTTGAAATTTATGTATTAATCTAGCAAGGAGTTTGCTTTACAAAGGAAGTGCTTGGTATACACATTGAAGGTATTTGGTAAATAAAGCAGAAAGATGAAACTAAACTGGCGTGGCTGCAAAGCATCAGTCCATCACATAATTTTTTTAATTTTAAAATCAAATATTTAATTAAATAAATTTAGAAGGTTTAAAATCAATAGAAAGGAATAGAATGCGAAAGCTGCTTGAACAGCTTCTTCTGAGTTTCAGTGGATGGGGTATGATTCTTATAAAATCTTGATATGAAAATGGCCCTAAGCATCTAAATGTTTAAGGCCTTTTTAACAGGTTCGATCCAATTAACTGTACTGGCTCAAACCTGGATCATCCCCCAGCCATTAAAATTTTTTAGGAATAGGGATTAACTTTTGACTTCATTTTCCCAGTCTTCATCTTCATAGACATAAGCCATACAGCCCCAGCCATCATATTCGCCGCCATATTGCGTCGCGATTTTAGTGAACCATTCTTCCAGATCGACGATGTCTGAATATTCAGGTTCCATATACACATAAATGGTGATAATCCACTCGACCGTGTCGGCTTCTTCATCTTCAAACAGGCTAATTTTTTGTTCTTCTTTGAGCAGATAAAGTGCACATTTTTGTGCCTGTTCTTCAGTCTGAAAAGCTATGGAAAATTCAATTTCATGCGCTTCAGTCAGATCGTCGCCATCTTCGGCCATTTGCCAAAGTACATTACCATTTTCATCATCGGGGAATTGGTCAAAATCGCGTGTCATGGAGTGTTTCCTTATTGTAATTAGATATCAGCTATATCATGCCATACAGATTAGCTCAAGTTTGTTTCAGTTTAGCCATTTCACTGTTTAGCTTAACTACAGCACTTGTGCGGATAAGTCCCCTTTGTCCTGCCATTTTATTTTCCACAGATCGCTGGTCTTAGCCTTCCACCATCTGCTGCTGCAATTCACCTGGCTCATTCGGTTGCTGTGCCTTGAAGGCTGAAACCAGGGCTGCAAGCTTAAACTCTTCCAGACGTAACTTTAAAAATGATTCATGAATTCGGGCATGGCTGAATGCTGCTCCATAATGATTGATCAGGATAAAATCATCTTGCAACGCCTGAATAAACAGCCCCACCGTGTCATGCTCTAATTGAGATAAATACAGGTCAGCCTTGCTGTTAAACACATGCGTAACCAGAGCGATGGCAGAAAGTCTGCGATTTTCCTCGACATACTCACATTGACCCACCTTGTTTGCTGCAATGGCATTTTTTATTTTTCGGCGGACTTCTGTTAACTGCTGCGCGGCATGAATATCCTCATAGCCTTCAATCAATTGATCCAAAAGGATTTGTGCAGGATACACATATTGAAGGCCATAACCCTGAATCTTGTTTTCCAGTGCTTTTGAAATTGTGGCCAATTTTTCTTGTTCTACTGCCTGATGATAAAAAGCCCCTAATCGTTCTCTGGCCTGGGCTTCCAGGTTAAGCCGGCTATTTTTTTCCAGTTTTTCCAGATAATGTCGAGTGTTTTCAATCTCTGCCTTCATTTTTTCCAGCAGAAACTCTGCTTCAGTTTTAGTGGCTTCGACAAAGCTCTCGACCTGGTTTTTTCGCTCTGCAACGTAATGCTCAGTATCCAAAACGTCTTGATACTGACTCAACTTTTCAACCCGGTTTTTTAGATTGCCGATCTCGATACGACAGGTATTTAATTGATGGTGCAGCGCATCGTTTTGCTGTTCATGCTCTGCCAGATTATTTCGCGTGCGATCCAGATTTACCTGCAAAGATTCCAGAGTGCGCTGTTTTTTTCTTATTTTTATGATTGCCCGATAAAGCAATCCCACCAAAATGAAGGTGGTCAGGATATATAGATAAAGCATTATTATTATCTCAAAATTATTATTTCGAAGAAAGGTGACACATTATTTATTAGTAATATGTTTTTCAATCATTAGAAAAAGGGATATTGTGTGCGATTGGTCGCATTTTTTTATTATTCTTAGATTTTCATCATCATAAATCAGTTGGCCGACAAGAAGAAGTCAACCCTCATAGCATATATGTAACTTATTATTAAAATTATGGGCCTTTGAATAAGTAAAATTACAAGATATTGATTAAAAAGGAATTTTCACCTTAATTTCAACATCTTCTCCGCTTAAAGGCTGTTTAAAAGCCAGATAGCTGGCATGTAAGGCCATACGTTTTAATGGACTCTGGTAGGGCTCTGGATGATAGAGCTTGTCGCCGGTAATCGGATGGCCGATATACTGCATATGCACCCGCAACTGATGAGAGCGTCCGGTAATCGGGGTCAGCAGTACCCGGCTAATGTCTTCCGCTTCAGAATATTCCAAGGCCTGATACAGCGTTCTGGCGGGTTTTCCCAAGTCAAAATGCACGATTTGACGCGGCCGGTTTTCCCAGTCGGTAATTAATGGCACCTCGACACTCCCCTCGGCTTCGAGCTTGCCTTGAACCAGCGCAATATAGTTTTTTTTGACCGTACGTGCCTGAAACATTTTACTGACCGCCACTTCTGCTTCACGGTGTTTGGCAAACATCAAAATACCGGAAGTTGCCATATCTAAACGGTGAGTAATTTTAGCGTTGGGATAGCGTTCCAATACCCGAAAATAAGCACTGTCATGATGTTCAGGCAAACGTCCCGGAACGGACAACAGCCCTGCCGGTTTTTCAATCACCACCAGGTCTTCATCTTCATAGACGATGGCAAGCGGTTCCTGAGGCGGCATATACACGAAGTTATCGTTGATGGGCATAGCATTACGGCACGTGGGAGAATGCGCGCAAAATAACAATCTCTGCCAGAGCTGTCAATGCTGGACCATCCCGCCAAAATTATGTCTGCTTCGGTTTTTCCAGCGTGGTTTTATAGCTGTCTTTCAGGGTGTCGAGCTGACCATTTAGAAAATGGTTGAGGTAGGCTCTGGCCTGCCCCAGACTGAGCTGTTTAAAAGCCACATAATCCTTGTTTTTTAAAGTGATTAAACCAAACAGGTTCTTTTGTGGAGTAACAATTTCAATATCGCTGTCCAGCTTGAATGCCAGCTGATCGGAGGCCGAATAGGCATTTAAACTGAGGCGCAGGCATTGCTGGGTAGCGGTATCGGTTACGGTAAAACTGGTAATGGCCCCATTCATTTCCAGTTGTGAAACCAGTTGGCGGCGCCAGTTGATTGCATCGAATTGGCTCAATATTTCTGTACTTTCAAATAATCCTAAAGCTTCTGCATCCTGCTCACTCAAGTGCTGTGGATGACGAATTTCCAATTCGTATTTTTTCATTGTTATTGGCTCATGTTGAAATGATCGAATACCATTCTAGCAAGCGTTTTTTCAGCCGACTATTTTGTTTTTTTATGGAAAATTACTTTATATCAAGTGATCAGTATATTTTTGATGATGCAATGCACATTCAGGGGGATAAAATTTGATGTAGGTTAAATAAATGAAAAGAAAAAGAATTGTTATTTTTTATTGTTTATAAAAATTTTGAGGGTGTCAGGGAAAACATCTGTGGTTTACTTCAACCATTATAACTTTGTAAGTTATAACCCTATGCCTATAAATTGGTAATCTATAGCGTCCTAAGCCGAATCGAGACCTTGTGGGTAAGTACTGCACTCACGTTGTACGCAACTGGCAGCAATCTGCTCTTTTCGATCCCTTCACACCCTTGAGACATATATTAGCCAAAGGCAGTCGGGATTAATTTCCTAAGACTTTTAATTTTCCATCAATTTTGGTAATTTTTTTCTCTAAATAAAGATTTAAAAGAATTTTTTATCATTCACATTAAAATAAAGGTTTTTTATTACGGAAAAAGCAGGATTATTGGAATTTATCCATAAATCAAAGCACATTTTTCTTGTGCCCTGTTATCCCATTCAATCAGCCAGATAATAATCAACGGTGGACACCACACGGACTTTCTTTAAATACGGGGTATTGCTGTCGCGATCCTCAATGCTGAACAATCCCTGATTGGCCGCCTTGATTTTGCCTAGACGGCTTTTGGAATCGGCGGCAAATTTTTCTGCCACACTGCGGGCATTCTGGGTCGCCTGCTCAATCATGGCCGGCTTGATGTCATTTAACTTGGTAAATAAATATTCGGTTCGTTGACCTGAATCATCACCACCAAAGGCAATGCCCTTTTTACCCAAAGCCACCAGACGGCTTTGTGCCGCCCGCACTGCATCTATTTTATGGGTATAAACGGTAATGGTCTGATGCGCGGTATAACGGAGCGCGACATTGGCATCGCCGCCGTATTGCTGGGCAAATTTATCGGTCGTGACCGGAGCTGCGGTGGTAATTTCCTGCGCGCTAAAACCTTCGGCTTTTAAAAATGCCTGAATTTGCTGGGTTTGTATTTCCATAGTGTCATACAGCTGGGTCAGGTCCTGACTGGCCGAGCTAAAACGGATCGGCCATACCGCAACGTCGGCTTTTACCTCTCGTTCAGATAAACCTTTGACCGAGACTATACGTTCATACTGCTTGATTTTGACTGCACTACTGCCCAGAATCCATCCCGCAAGAATCATCCCCAGACAAATGAAAGCACCTAAAACCAGTGCGGACTTGAATTGATTCATACTGCCGAATTCCTCTTTTGCTTATTTTTTATAGCAGCGGTTCTGTTTTTATCAGCTCCGAAACCGCTGTTTACAGACGATCTATCTATATCAACCTTTCTATATCAACCGTTTCAATCCTCCAATCCGGCCTAGGAATTTCGGATCAGATATAAGGCCAGAAATGGCACCAGATTAAGCAATAGAATGCCAATTTTATATACGACCATGCCCCCATAATGAATGGCATCGAAGGTGTGATCGGAAAGCTGGAACCATTTGCCATGCACCTGTTTCATCCAGTTACGGGCAAAAATAAACACCAAAAACCAGATCATTAAGATGATGTAATTTATAAGTAATGAACACAGTAAAAAACGGCTCCAAACATCATCATTTATCATTTTTATGACCTGACCGGATGCTTGCTTATATATTCTAAATTAGCAGATTTTATGAAGGAAAATGAACAACTGATTTGTATCCGCTTTTTTGCAGCTAAATTTAAAACCATGTATTTGTTTTTAATAATTTTTATAATTTTTTTTAATACTTGTCTTGGCTGGAGAATTTTTTAGGGGGTCAGGGAAAACATACTGTTTTACTTCAACTATTATAACTTTGTAAGTTATAACCTTATGCCTATAAATTGGTAATCTATAGCGTCCTAAGCCGAATCAAGACCTTGTGGGTAAGTACTACACTCACGTTGTACGCAACTGGCAGCAATCTACTCTTTTCGATCCCTTCACACCCTTGAGATATAGAATAACCAAAGAGATGCGGGATTAATTTCCTAAGATTTTGCATTTTTAATTGTTTTTGGAATATTTTCCCGCTTTATCTAAATCTATAAAAAAATTTCCCAAATTGATGCAAAATGCCGATTTTTATTGCGCCAAACTGACATGAACCGGAATATTTTCTCCATCTTCATGCACTGGAGTACTAAAACTTACCTTTCAGCTCCCTAGCCACTATTTCTTCTTGGTCATTTCCGCCAGCAAATCCAGTTGAATTTCCTGAATTTTAGCCAGACGATCCCACTGATGCATTAAAAGATGATCGAGTTTTTCATGTAAATGCCGAATCTCCAGTTCAGCTTTCAAGTTGACCTGATAATCATTTTGCGAACGCAAGCGGTCTTTGGCTTCCTGCCGGTTTTGGCTCATCATGATTACGGGTGCCTGAATGGCGGCCAAACAGGACAGCATTAAATTTAATAAAATAAAGGGATATGGATCTGCTGGATGTTTCACCATGATCACGGTATTGACCAAAATCCACAGCGCCAAGAAAATGGCAAAGCAGATCAAAAAGGTCCAGCTACCGCCGAAACTTGCAATTTTATCGGCCAGTTTTTCTCCAAAAGTCCAATTCTGATCAAGCTTGTTCTCTATATTTTTGCTGATCAGCTCATGCTGTTGCATACTGTTCAACACTTCATATTCCAGATCGGTGACTTCACCTTGTTCAGATTTTAATATGGACTGTACATACTGCATGCGGTATTTGGTTAAATCGACCTGGCAGATAAAGTCGCCAGGTGACCACTGTGGAAAATCCTTTGAAATTTCCTCGGTAATGACTTTTCGAATTGTTCCGATCGGGATAAGATTTTTTTTAGGAAAGCTTTTCTTGCAGACCATGCATGTTTGACATTCTGTTTTTCCATTCATACCCCATACCTTCTGTTTTATCTCTATGCAATATGCCGTGATGTGATGATGATTTCCGAGTCTAATCAACGCTTATTGATTTACATTTTGCCAGGGAAAGCTTGGTTTTAGATTAATTCAGTTCCATATTTTTAGATTAATTTTAAAGCAAGCATCCAGCAATTTTTAAGATGCATGTGCCACGCCCTATATACCTATAGCCGTTAAACCATTATTCCGTTTATGGATGAATAAACAAAAATTTAAAGCAAAGACCAGCTTAAAATTCCACTGTCATTTACCGAACATAGAGCTGTTTCACATGATGATTGATATAGGCATTTAGGCCATCGCCATACTGCGCCAGCTGTTTCATGTTTTCAATATGCTGATAGCCGGCACTGGCATAGCTATAGGTGTAAATTTTTGAATTCTTCTTAAATTGAACACGAATAAACTCATTGCCAATTTCATAGTTGGCCACACCAGAGTCGTGGTTCAGATCAAGATAATGTTGCAATTAAGCCGCCCTAAACACAGTAAATATAAAGTTTAAAATGAGGGTGTATTGAGCATTTTTCAAACAATTCCCAATAATCAGTCCGTAGTTGAATGAGGAGCGATTTTTATTCGTTATTTATTCCTATCTATTTATATTTATTCAAAAAACTGACTTATGATTGAAACATTTTAGGGTTTCGCAGCGAAATTAATCATCAGCCCAATAAAAAAACTCCGCCAATCGGGCAGAGTTTTTCGGTTTCAGCTTTGAATTATTTTGTACAGCACTTGCTACAACCTTCCACTTTTTCTGTTGGCCAGTTCATTCTTGCGCGTTTATAGGCAAGTTCATAATTTGCAAAGTAGCCAATCAAAATCTGGTCATCCGATTTTGGCAGGTCTTCGCAGCCCAGTGTCGCATTGTGTATATAGTGTACGCCTTTAGCTGCAGGCTGTTCATCTACAATAAATTTGATCATTGATAGTTCCCCGAATAATTTTTATAAAGTTGAACCACAAACAAACCCATATAAAATTTATGGGTTTAATTCCATATTAAAATTATGCCTTTATTGAGTAAAAATCAATCACTAGTTTTGGTGATCTACATCTTTTTTTCATATTTTTTTATTTTTATATAAAACAGCAGCTTATTTCTCAATTCGATTTGATTGGGCAAAATCACGATAGAGCTTTCCGCAAGCTTATGAGTCGGGTAAGGCTAAGAAAAATAAGCATTAGGAATAAAGTGCAGCCCACTCAAATGACCTCAACCTGATGCAAACCCATTCCCTATAGCACCGGACTATTGATATTGTCCTGTTTCTTACGGCGTATCCAGCGTACAACCCACACCATCAACAGCAATACAACAATCACCACCAGCACAGGTACCAGCAGGGACAGGATCGAAAGTAAAAATGCCCCAATCCATTCCCCTGTAGACACCACAGGGTTGGCTATTCCACCCGTTGTTGCAGTTGATACGCCACGAACAGCCACCGTACTTAATTGAACTGCACTTGCGGTACCGCCACCGACAATAATTGCGGCCGCCCAGCTGGCAAACTGCGACATTTCCCCACTGCTCACTGCCATGGTTGCCAAGGTTCCGGCGATCATTGCTGCGGGGGTTGCCACCGTGTCCAGGGCATTGTCTACCCAAGGAATATAATAAGCAGCAATTTCACTCAGCGTTGCAATGCCTAAAGCCACGCAGACGGATGGCAGCGCCAGCCATTCAAAGCCTTGCATTGGCTCAAACCAGCCCATGAGAGATGTAATACTCATGACCAGTAAGGGTACAAAGACACGAAAACCGCAGGCAGCACTTAGGCCAATGCCTATACATAAACCGAGTATTGTTTCCATGCGTATTTCCTTTTATGGATTGCATTTATTGCGGTGCTTTAAAATGAAAGTAACAAAAAAGCCCTATGGATGAATAGGGCTTTGTTCAAAACAGAGGATAACTGTTTTATGGGTGCTGCTTAGGCAATCGCAATTTTATTGTTAAATTGATTGCCAAGGCATTTGGTACACGGTGGTAGACGATCAGTACCAATTTCTAAGTAGGTGCGGTGTCCGCATTTGACACAAAAATAGAAGCCTGTTCCGGGTTTAGAGCCAGCAGTAACCATTTTTGTTCTCCATAGGTTTTAGAAATGGTGAACAAAGTATAGTCGCTTTTTTCAGTTTGTCTATTGTTCATTTTGAAAAATTATGGTGTCATTTTTGCAAGAAATGATTACAAAAACCTCTAAAGTTTTAGAAATATTCATTAAGTTTTATCAAATTTCAATTACTTCAATGTCATCTACATTTAATTCAAACCAATCTTTAGGATGAGGGATTCGAGCTAAATAAACATTCGCCTCATCATCTTTTGTTAATTGTCTTAATGTTTCTTCAGCCCAATGCTCTATTCGACTTTGCTTATCAATACTCATTACAAAAAGTTTATTTTTGGCTTTTCCTAGAACCAGTTTATTCATATCAACCAATAAGGCCCTTGAATCTTTTAATTTTAATTCGCTTTCAACAATCCAAATTGCATGACTCATTGCCTTAAGTGTTTCATCATTAGCAAGTGAATTACGAAATCCACTCGCTGTTTGAATATTGGTCATTTTTCCAATCACAATATCAAACAAAAATTCATTCAAACCTAAAAGCTGTCTTCTCTCATTATTCGCTTGATAAAATGCTAAATATTCTTCTGCCTCTAACCTATCTTTTTTTAAGGAAATTAAAAGCTGCTCAGCCAGATAATTTATCCACAACTTACTCCGACAAGCATGTTTCTTTCGTACTTCATCTTTTCCATCGGATAAAAACTCATTGTTTGCACAATGTGCTTTTGCTTGAGTAAATGATTGTTTTATTTCTGCTAAAAGTTGATTTTTCATTTTTACTAATCAAAATGTGTTATAAAAATACAGTTAAAATTATAATACCTGTCTTACCCAATTTTCGACTTTTAAGTATTCTACTTGTCAAAATTCTTCTCTTTCTTGAGGAGGTTCATCCACCTTTCCCTCTGCATAAAAGTCATTAGGCATTTGCACCAATATCTTTAATACTCGATCTGCTGTGGCAGTTTTTCACGTAGTGACTTCAACACCACGGCGAAAAATTTCGACTTCTTTACCTTCAAAACGAAATTCTTTGGGTAAACGAATAGCTTGACTGCGCCCTGTCATAAAAACTTTTGTGGTAGATATTCTTCTACGTCCATAAATTTTGATATATTCTTTTGACATTTATTTATTGAGTGTTCTTCAACACTAATATTTTTCAATGCCCAAATAACTTAAATAATTTTTATTCTCTTAAACTTATGTTTATTTCAGCTAATGTTAAATTTGGGTTTATTTCTAATATAATTTGTTTTATACAAATCAATAATTCTTCAGTATCAAATTCAGCTATAAACATTGCTTTTAAAAAATAATAGAATATTTTATCTTCTTGTCTTAAATAATAATGATAAAAAATTTTATCATTATTATCACGAAAATAAATATAGAAAGAACCGTTTTTCCGTAATTCACCATATGTATCTGAAAAACGTACTCCTGAAATTCTGCCAGCAGGTAAACCATCATGCTTATGAATATCAGATATATCAATTGCACACGAATAAATTTCTTTCGCTTTTAAATTATTAATTAATAATTCAGCAACCTCATAAGCTCGTAAGACATCTTCACTCTTTGGATTATTGAATTCATGTTCTACTTTATTTCTTAAGTTTCTAACTTCACTAACCAATATCCTTGGTGATAAACCTAAAGCACAAAATAACCTGAGAGATAATGGATGTATTTGCTTACTTTCATCCTTAAGCACCTCATCACAAAAATCCAAGGCTGCTTTGGGTAATCTTTTGATATTAATATCAAAATTTTTTAATATATTTTCAATTAAACAGTCTATTGACCTTTTAGCATTAGATAGAGCATTAATTAGCCCACGATCATCCCTCTGCTTTAAATCTTGCTTAGTAAAATTTAAATAATCTTCAGGGGTCAAATCGAAATTGTTTTCAAAATTTATATTATCTGCATAATCAACAGATAGATTCTGATAATCTAAATTCACTCTATCAAATAGCTCTTTAGCTGAATTTAATATCTCTACCTGCATTTTTTTCAGTCACTCTGAACACTTCTAAAATAAAACCCCACTTAACAGTAGGGTCTTTTTACAACAAAATCAATTACTTTAATATCTAACCCACCCCAACCCTCCTTTAAAAAGGAGGGAGTTTCCTCTTTCCCCTTGCGTCATATATGGTTCAGGGTTAGGGGAGATTTTTCAACAATGAATCAAGCCACATTCCCTTCCAAGAAGTCCTGTGCAAAGCGTTGCAATACACCGCCTGCTTCATAAACGGAAACTTCTTCTTCGGTATCCAGACGGCAGGTGACAGGCACTTCCACAATCTGGTTTTTACCATCCTCAGTTGCGCGCTCAATCACCAAGGTCAAGGTCGAACGTGGCGCAATATTACCCACTACGCTATACAGTTCCGTACCATCCAGCTTTAAAGTCTTGCGGTTCGTACCCGGTTTAAACTCAAGCGGCAACACGCCCATACCCACCAGGTTAGTACGGTGAATACGCTCAAAACCTTCTGCCACAATCGCTTCCACACCGGCAAGACGCACACCTTTGGCAGCCCAGTCACGGCTAGAACCCTGACCATAGTCCGCACCCGCAATGATGATTAGCGGCTGCTTACGGTTCATGTAGGTTTCAATCGCTTCCCACATACGCATCACTTCACCTTCCGGCTCGACACGCGCTTTCGAACCCTGCTTGATGGTACCGTCAGCACGAACCACCATTTCATTGAACAGTTTCGGGTTAGCTAAAGTTGCACGCTGTGCAGTCAAGTGGTCGCCACGGTGGGTTGCATAGGAGTTAAAGTCTTCCTCAGGCACGCCCATTTTGTGCAGGTATTCACCCGCAGCCGAATCCATAATAATCGCATTCGATGGCGATAAATGATCGGTGGTGATGTTATCCGGCAAAATCGCCAGCGGACGCATGTTGGTCAAGGTACGCGGTGCAGCCAAAGCACCTTCCCAATATGGAGGACGGCGGATATAGGTACTTTGCGGACGCCAGTCATACAGTGGACTTGCCGCTTTTTCACGCTCGCCCAAATCAAACATTGGAATGTAAACTTTCTTAAATTGCTCAGGTTTTACCGCAACTTTTACCAGCGCATCAATTTCTTCATCCGATGGCCAGATGTCTTTTAAGTAAACTGGATTGCCGTCTTTATCTGTACCTAACGCATCTTTTTCGATGTCAAAACGGATGGTACCGGCAATCGCATAAGCAACAACAAGTGGCGGAGATGCCAGGAAAGCCTGTTTTGCATAAGGATGGATACGACCATCGAAATTACGGTTACCTGAAAGTACCGCAGTGGCATACAGGTCACGGTCAATAATTTCTTGCTGAATTTTTGGATCTAGCGCACCCGACATACCGTTACAGGTCGTACATGCATAAGCCACAATACCAAAACCGAGTTTTTCCAGATCGTGCAATACGCCTGCTTCTTCAAGGTAAAGTGCAGCGGCTTTAGAACCCGGTGCAAAAGAAGATTTCACCCAAGGCTTACGGGTAAGACCCAACTCGTTTGCCTTACGTGCCAATAAACCTGCTGCTACCGTGTTACGCGGGTTAGAGGTATTGGTACAAGAAGTAATTGCCGCGATAATCACCGCGCCATCCGGCATTAAGCCTTCTGCTTCTTGCGCACGAGCGGCTTCTAAATTGCCTGCAATGCCTTTTTCTTTCAGGTCAGCCGTTGATACACGTGCATGCGGGTTTGACGGGCCGGCAATGTTACGGGTTACGGTCGATAGGTCGAAACGGAGTACACGTGGATATTCCGCCTGTTTCATGTCTGAAGCCCAAAGACCAATTTCTTTGGCATATTGTTCAACCAGTTTCACCTGATCTGCTTCGCGACCGGTTAAAGTCAGATAATCAATGGTGTTCTGGTCAATATAGAACATCGCCGCAGTCGCGCCATATTCAGGGGTCATGTTGGAAATGGTGGCACGGTCGCCTACAGACATACTGTCGGCACCTTCACCGAAGAATTCCAGGTACGCACCCACGACACGTTCTTTACGCAGGAACTCGGTTAATGCCAATACGATATCGGTTGCGGTAATGCCCGGCTTGCGCTGACCCACCAGTTCCACACCAATAATGTCCGGCAGACGCATCCATGATGCACGGCCCAGCATCACGTTTTCTGCTTCCAGGCCACCCACGCCCACGGAAATTACGCCCAAGGCATCGGTATGTGGTGTATGTGAGTCTGTACCGACACAGGTATCCGGGAATGCCATGCCGTCACGCTTTTGAATCACTGGAGACATTTTTTCCAGGTTAATCTGGTGCATGATGCCGTTGCCCGCAGGAATCACATCGACATTTTCAAATGCAGTTTTGGTCCATTCAATAAAGTGGAAACGGTCTTCATTACGACGGTCTTCCACTTCGCGGTTTTTACGGAACGCATCCGGGTCAAAACCTCCATATTCCACCGCTAAAGAGTGGTCAACGATCAGCTGGGTTGGAACGACCGGATTGACTTTAGACGGGTCACCGCCCTGGTCGGCAATCGCATCACGGAGGCCAGCAAGGTCCACCAGTGCGGTTTGCCCCAAAATGTCGTGACACACCACACGTGCCGGATACCAAGGAAAATCGTGGTCTTGCTTACGTTCAATCAGCTGACGTAAAGACTGTTCCAGAATGGCAGGCTCACAACGGCGTACCAGCTGCTCGGCAAGTACTTTTGAGGTATAGGGAAGTTTTGCATATGCGCCTGGCTGAATATCTTCTACGGCTTGGCGTACGTCATAATATTCGAGCTGGGTACCTTGCAGCGGTTTACGGTAGTTGTTGTTCATAGCTTACCTGCCTCTTGAATCACTTTTTCTTGACTACGTAATTGTTGTTGACGAGTTACAATCGGTTCAACGGCATAGTACACTGCCGAAAAGCCATTTCCCAAATCTTTTATATTTCATAAACTTAGATATAAAAATAGGTGTTTTAGAAATATATTGTTACACATTTTTTAAGATATTTGCTCTAATCGTGCTTTTTTTGGAAAAATAGCAGGAAATAGGCCTCATTCTTTAGTATTAGATATACCTAAGCGAATAAAAAACAAGCGTCCATTGTGCGATTTATGTTGATGTTAAACAGTCTGTCATCACTTAAAAAATTAAGTTTTTCTAAACTATTATCTATCAAACTTAAGCATTAAAAATTACATAAACTTTGATCATAAATACTTATATTTATTAGATATTTTTACAATTATTCTGTTTCAGCCATCCAGATTCCCCTATAATCAAGCCTTTCTTAAGAATTTAATTATTGTTCAATAAAAAAAACCTCATTACAAAAAAACCAAAGAAGGTGAAATAAAATGTTGCAAATAGCCATTATTGGAATCATCACTGCGGGTTTGGCAGTTTTGATCTCCAGTTGGTATGGAGCTCAACATCCATCCAGCCCATCGCATCCAGCCCATCCACCACATCACTCTAACCCATCCCAGCCATTCAACCCGTCACACCCTTCTCACCCTAATTCCGAAGCATCTGATTCAGTGATTAGCAACCCGCCCTTATTACCCAAAAATGCCAAGGGCAAACACGAACTTGTTGTTACTTATAAACTCAATAAGCTCTATAACCCCAATACGAAAGTATGGAATCCCGTTCTCTTGCGAGGCTATTTAACCAACCCCAGCTTATTGAATAAAAAACAAGAGGGGCATTACGTTAATGATCTCTTGGTGGGACCACAAATTCATATCAAACAAGGTGAAACTCTGAACCTGAACGTAAATAACCAGCTTCCAGTCGAATCGGAAGAAACCTGTCCTCATCATGTAGAGAATATCAACAACCCAAATTGCTTTAATACCACCAACATTCATACGCATGGGTTCTGGGTCACTCCTCAAGGCAACGGTGATAATGTCTTCGTAAGAATTGCCCCACAAGAAAAATTTGACTATCAGTATAAAATTGAAAAAAACCATCCTGCTGGAACCTTTTGGTATCACGCTCACGTGCACGGCTCAACAGCGATTCAAGTTTCCAGCGGTATGGCCGGCCCACTCATTGTTGAAGGTTCCAGAGTGCCAAAATATAAACAAGGCAAAATCACCGAAACTGGAGATATGGATATTCTGTGGAAAGATAAAGCCAAAAACAGCGATTCGAATGAAAAAGTCCTGTTATTTCAACAAATTCAATACAGATGCAATGCTTCAGACGGCACCCTTACCAATCCCGATAATTGTGTAGGGATAGGGATACTGGAAGATTATGTTAATTCCGGTCTGAATTCTCCGGCCACGTGGGGAGCGGATAAATATCACACCTCCATCAATGGCAAAGTTTTAGGCGAGATGAAAGTAGAGCAGAATGAATTTAATCGTTGGCGCATGATTCATGGCGGTGTTCGAGACACCATCGGTTTAATGATTAAAGAACTTCCTGAATCTAAAAACTATACTGCCGAACAAACCATTCAGGCCTGTTCATCTTATCAAGAAAAAAACCAGAAAGAGGCGTTTGATCGCCTGAAAAGTTTACAGGTCAACACCATTGCCCAAGATGGTTTGACCATGAATCATGTACAAACCCGAACACTTTCGGTATTCCATCCGGGTTATCGTCAAGATGCCATGGTCGCCTTCCCGACCAGCAATAAATACTGTATTTATGACACAGTGTTAAATGTGGATGACCAAATCAATTCAGCATTACCCGATCAAATCCAGCCACAGCTCGCCCCGAATAACCCTTTAAATGCACAACTGATTGGATGGGTCAATGTCAAAGCCAGCAAACAGCCAGCACAAACAGCAGCCCAGTTCCTGCAAGCACAGGCGAAAAAAATTGGTTTAAACAAAGAGATTCAAGCTCAGCTCTCACAACTGAATCTTTCAGCATTTGCAGATCACGCCTCACTGATGACCCCGGAAATCGATCAAGAGGTTGCGGCAAGACCAACTCAATTTAATTCATTTATTATCAGTGGTTTTGGCTCCCCTGGAGGCCCTAAATTTGGCTTCAGCCATGATATAAACAACCCAACCAGCTCTCTTAGTTTTGGAGATCTGTTTGAAGGTCCGGGCTCTATTAATGGCCATTATGTGCGTCAATTACAAGTTGGAGCAACAGATGAGTGGGAACTCAGAAGTATAGTCGGCGGGCATCCATTCCATATTCACATCAACCCGTTCCAAATTGTCAAAATTTTAGATCCTGATGGTGTTGATGTCAGTGTTGCCGATAATGAGGTCAAAGATGAAACAGGTGGCGTGGTGGATGCCCAGTACCGTGGTTTAAAAGGTGTATTCAAAGACACCATCTTTGTGAAACCGGGCGGCTATCGTATCATCCTTAGATCGCACTATAAAAAGTTTGAAGGTGATTTTGTTCAGCACTGCCATATTCTGGATCATGAAGATCAGGGCATGATGGAATTTGTCCGCATCTGTGGTGACAAGTTTGACTGTAATACCCCCCCCCCAGCACATCACTGACCTGAAGTACCCTCTTTCATCTTGCAAGCTCATAGCAATATGGGCTTTTTGTTTGCCTATCTGTCTTGCTTGCTGCAAAATATCTGCATTAACAATTTGTGAAATTTACCCAGAGGCTGGTCATGGCAACGTCTACTGCTTTTACGCTATTCACTTTAAATGGTGTAGATGCGCAAAAATTCCTTCAAGGTCAGGTCACTTTAAATACTGAAGCTTTGGCAGAAAACCTGACTCGCTATACCGCGATCTGTAGTTTAAAAGGACGTATCCAGTTTGGCTTATGGCTAAAAAAAATCAATCCGGAAAGTTTTGAAATTGTGGTCACTGCCGATCAGGCCGAAGAATTTGCCAAACACATTAAAAAGTTTGGTGCTTTTTCGAAAATGAAACTGGAACAAGTCGGCCAAGTTTACCCTACCCTGAATGGCGCCAGTACTGACTTTTCCACAAACGAAACCGATATCGCCGCTTGGCAGCTTCAAGCGATTGAAGCCGGTCAGGCCTGGATTGAAGCAACCACCGCTCAAGAATTCCAGCCGCAAGAACTGCGTTTGCATCAGCGTGAAGGCGTACATTACGACAAGGGCTGCTATTTGGGTCAGGAAATTATTGCACGTCTGTGGTTCAAGGCAAAACCGAAACACTGGCTGCATTTGGTTCAAGGAACAGGTGATGCCCCTGCCGCTGCAACCCAACTGAATAATGATGTTGAAGTGGTCAATAGCATTGCTGTTGATGGCGGTTATAAGGCCCTGGTCGTGGCTAAACCGGAAGCATTGGCTGAACTAGGGCTGCAAGTGTTAGATTTGCCTGAAGCCTTAAATGGCGATGTGGCACGTCCACAGTAAATTCTAAAGATTAAATTCATAAAAAAGCCTCCAACAATGGAGGCTTTTGATTGATTAAAAACCATAAAACAGTTTGTTCATATCTTTGCAGACATATTCTTTAAATGAATAATCACGCGCATGCTTGGCGTCAAATTTTGCTTCAAGTTCACCTTTTTTAAAGATATAGACACGGTCCTCTTTGCTGACCAAATATTCAGCACCCAGTTTCATCAGTAAAGCATCTATTTTTTCTTCTTCAGCAATCGTACTGTCAAGATTGACTCGATCATAGGCCCGTTTAATCGCTTTAATGAACATTCATCTACTCACACATTAATTCAGTCGCGATTTAAACAAAGATTGGCTTAAAAACAAAGTACCGTTTCGCCACGGCATATTTTCATCTGTTTTTTATCTGTGCCTGGACTTGAAGGTTTTCAATTTATTAGACACAAGACAATTGATATACAAAGCATTCAAATCGCTTAAGCTGGGTTTAAGATTGTCCGCCCAGAATTCCTCCAGTAATGATTATGTAAATATCGATGAAATCTTATTGCAATGCACACATCATGTATTTACATTCGCATAAATAAACTTATGATGTTGTATGAAGTGGTCCACATTCATTTTAAACACATAAATGGAATTATGTGCATGTTTATAAAAGGTTTTTAAAAATATGAAAAAAATTATACTTGCCGGCCTTATCGCTTTATCTTCAAATTTCGCAATGGCTGAAATGGCAACCACTTCGGTTGATCCGGCCTTTGCCAAAATAGAAACCCTGGTCAAAGCCAACAATATGAAAGGTGCTTATCAGGAACTGGATAAATTAGCCAAAACAGGAAATGCCCAGGCACTTTATAATCTGGCCTACCTGACCCAAACCGGACAGGGAACTGCCAAAGATGAGAAAAAAGCCGTCAAGCTGTATCAGGAATCTGCAAACAAAGGCTATCCGGTAGCAAACTATGTATTGGGTAAAAACCACATCACCGGGACTTTAGGCCTTCCTCAGGACACTAAAAAAGCCAAACAGTATTTAGAAAAAGCGTCTAAGCAAGGCTTCGATGATGCCAGTGTCGATTTAGCCGTATTACTGTTTTCTGAAGGTACACCTGCATCAGATAAACTGGCTTTGCAAAAACTAGAGCCGCTGATCAAAAAAGGCAATTATCAGGCCATTCATGCCAAAGCCTTATATGACATCAGCCAAGGTTTTAAAAACAAAAACGAAGCCCCGATTAAGCAAGGCTTACAGAGCATTCAGGATCTGGCACAAAAAGGCTATATTCCCGCTTTAATGGCTGTAGGCAACATGTTTGCAAACGGTAAAATCGTTCCGCAAAACCTGCCTGAAGCGAAAAAGATTTTTGAAGCGTTAGCCAAAGAAAATGTCCCGCAAGCCAAAGAATCTTTAGCTGTGGTGGATAAAATGATTGCCGAACAGGCCAAAAATCCGCCTAAAGAAGCAAAGAAAAGCTAAGCGCCAAGATGTTTTAAAAGCCCCGGAATCCGGGGCTTTTTTATACCGGTTCTTTTGTTTTAATCCATGCTGAGCGTAAAAATTTTAAGCCCACCAGACAGTAATTAACACACTCACCACAATGAATCCTAAAATGGTGCTCATCAATAAAGGCGTTAAAGTTTTTTCATTTAAACCATAAGCCTGACCTAACATGGCAAAAATGGTAGGCATCGGCAAAGCGGCAATAATGGTTCCGGCATAGACCATCTCCTGACTCACATCGGTGAAATAACTCAACCCCAGAAACATCAGCAAAGGCATAATCAGGTTGCTGGAAATCACCAGATAAAAGCTTTGTACATTCACGTACTTCAGCGTCAGCCCCACAATTCCCCCACCAATCGAGAACAAGGCCAGAGGCGACGCGGTTTGTCCGATCATGGCCAAAACCTGATCCAGCTGCCGAGGAATTTCAATCTGGAAAATGGCACAGGCCATCCCCAGCATGACGCCCATAAATAAAGGATTTTTCAATAAAGTGACCACTGTACTCTGGAGAATCTGGGCAAAATTAGCCTGTTGCGAGCTTCCCAGTTCAGCCAGAATCAGCACTGCCGGAATAAGCAGCACACTTTCAATGATCACGACCAACGAGGTATAGGTCATCGCTTTTTGCCCCAGCAACAAGGACAATACCGCAGTACCAATGAGTCCGGTATTCGACATTGCCGCACCCAGCGACAGAACCGAAGACTGTGAACGGTTATTTTTAAAATAATGTGAAACAATAAAAAAAGCCGTCACATATAAAATAAAAGTCACGCCGCTATAGACAAAGAAGTATTGGGGATACCAGATTTCATGCAAATCTTTTGACGCAAGCGACTGTAAAAACAACGCAGGCAAAGCAATTTTAATGGCAAAAGCACCAACGCTATTGAGCTGTACCTTGCTTAAAAGTTGCCATTTTACCGAGAGATAACCGAAGGCCAATAAGAAAAAGATCGGCACGATGACCGAAAAGACCATATGGAATTTGTCCTTTCAATAAATAAAATTACCTGATCAGACCCTGATGGATCAGAGTCCGAGCATTAAAATGTTCAAGCGAAATATCGGGATGGAGTATTAAAAAGCACGAAACAATGCTTTTAACCCATGCGGCTGACAACGCAAATATTGCGGTGCAATTTGAATATTTTCACCCAATTCTGCTGCAGCATGCCATGGCCAGCGCGGGTCATATAGCATAGCACGTGCTAGAGCAATTGCGTCAGCTTGCTGATAATGCAAAATCCCTTCGGCCTGCATCGCTTCTGTAATCAAACCCACGGCAATCACCGGGATATTGACTGTTTTCTTGATGGCTTCAGCAAAGGGCACCTGATACCCTGGTTGTAGCTCAATTTTCTGTTGGGCATGCAAGCCACCACTCGACACATGAATATATACGGCGCCCAATTGCTCTAAAGCTTTGGACAGACCGATTGAAGATTCGATATCCCAACTGTCCTGCCCCTCCATCCAGTCCGTTGCAGAAATACGCACGCCTATAGGATAACCTTCAGGAACTGCATTCTTCATGGCCTGAAAAACTTCCAGCGTTAAGCGAATACGGTTCTCGAAACTGCCGCCATATTCGTCCTGACGCTGATTCGATAACGGCGACATAAATTGATGCAGCAAATAGCCATGGGCTGCATGTACTTCAATCAGGTCAAACCCGGCATCTACCGCACGCTTGGCCGCATTAGCAAAGTCTTGAATCACTTGCCGGATTTCATCTTTACTCAGCGCATGTGGCGGGTGATCAGTCGGATTAAACGGCAAATCACTGGCAGAAACTGTTTGCCAGCCATGAGTCTCTTCCGGCTTAAATTGGCCTTTTCCATTCCAGGGTTTATCGGTAGAAGATTTACGCCCTGCGTGTGCCAGTTGTACTGCAAAAGGCATAGGCGAAAGTGTCTTTATTTTTGTCAGCAATGCCTTAATCTGATCACGCTGGGTATCATTCCATAGCCCCAAATCGGCATAACTGATCCGCCCTTCATCTTGCACTGCTGTTGCTTCAACAATACATAAACCTGCACCAGACAAGGCATAATTGGCCCATTGCTGTTCATGCCAATAAGTCACTTCGCCCTGTTCTGTTGCCGAATACTGGCACATTGGAGCAATCACAATTTTATTGCTCAGTTTTAATGAACCAAACTGAATCGGTTGAAATAATAACGCCACGCTTGGCCCCCTCTGTTAGAATACTTTGCTCACACTTAATCCCGCACTCCAGTTCAAACCATCCGCGGGTTCAAAGAAGCGCCCATTGCCATCATTGACAATCACTGAACCGACATAGTCCTCATCCAGGATATTATCAACTCTAGCAAAAGTCCGGACTTTCCAGTCGGCCTGTTTCCAGACATATCCTGCATTGGCCGAAACCAAGCTATAGCCTGGTGCGGCATCGCTATTTGCATCATCTACATAGATTTTGTCCATATAACGGACATCAACACCCGCATTAAAGCCGGTTTCCGGCTGCCAGCCCAAAGAGGCAAAAGCCTGATTTTTGGCAATGCCGGGAATCTTGTTGCCTTTCTGCACCGTACTGTCCGGAATCGCTGCGTCAAATGTAGCATCAATATAGCTGTAGCTGGCTTGAGCAGTTAAATCACGCCATAGATTTTTGTTCCAGGACAGCTCTATCCCTTCACGTCGCGTTTTATCCGCATTCTTATAGGTCGCACGGCCATCTATTGTCCCCGCAGAGACAATATCGTCTCGGGTTTTGCTTTGGAAAACTGCAGCCGTGAAAGCTCCCCATGCATTTTGCGCTTTTACACCCAGCTCATAATTATCGCTGCTGGCAGGGCGTAAATTAAAGTTTATGCCCTCATTTGCGGAATAGGCCATTTCGGTAAAGGTCGGTGTTTCAAAACCTTTGGCATAGCTGGCATAGGCATTCAGCTGATCCTTGATTTTCCAGCTTAAAGCCGCTGAAGGCAACACTTTGTCATAGTCGGTCTTGCCGCTGTCATCGCCATTGCCTGTGACAATATAGTGATCTTTGGACTCATAATGCACATTGCTATAACGCAGCCCCGCATCCAAAGTCCAGCTTGGCATGAAATCCCAGGAGGCCTGCAAATAAGGATCCAGATTCCAGAGGATATTCTGCTCATCCCGGCGTAGATTCCCCTTTACGCCAAACTGCCCATTGGCATTAAAGTTTTCATACCCCTGACGGTCTTCATCCATATAGTCAAAGGCCAGTCCCGCGGTCAACCGTGTATTGGGCAGCAAATCTTTGCCGGTCCAGCGCAAGTCCGTACCGTAATAATCACGGCTGAAATCAATCACCCCACCGGCATGACGCGGGTTATTTTGCGGTACCCGAGGAATCGACTGGTATTGTATGACTTCACGATGTCCCAGATAAGCCATGGCATACAGTTCATGCTGATCGCTGACTGGTTTGGACCAGGTCAGACCGGTCTGGGTTTGATTGATTTCTTTACGTACATCGTATTGGTTGGAAGCATCATTGACCTGTTTGGGATTATTTTTCCACTGGTTTCGATTCAAGCCCTGCGGATCATCCGCATTAATATCGACATGGTTCACAATCCAGTTCAGCCTGGAACCGTCATCCAGGTTCCAGGTCAGTTTGGCATTGCTGAGTACTTTTCTGGCCGCGCTATGCTCACGATAACCATCGGTATCAAAATAGGATGAACTGACCACATAGCTCGGCTCACCGGCTTGATCTGCACCACCTTGCAACACCACATCGGCACGGCTTTTATGCTGACTGCCCCCTGAATAACCCAGTTCAATGGAATCTTGGCCTTCGCCCTGTTTGGTCGTGGTCAAAATTGTGCCGCCAGAAGAATTGCCATACAGTGCAGAAAATGGTCCACCCAACACTTCAATATGATCCAGGCTGCTTAAATCGATATTTGAGGTCTGGCCCTGCCCATCCGGCATGCTTGCAGGAATACCGTCAACATATAAACGGATACCACGCACCCCAAAAGTTGAACGTGCACCAAAGCCGCGCATGGAAATCTGTAAATCCTGAGCGTAATTTTCGCGGTTATTCAACTGTAGCCCTGGCACCCCTTGTAAGGTTTCAGAAAGATTGACCCCCAGATGATTAGCCTTGCTATCTTGTTCGATTCTATACACAGAAGCCGGTGTTTGCAGCCATTCAGTATCCGTACGTGTCGCTTCTATTTTTAGGATAGGAAGCAAAACAGGTTCCGCAGACCCTGTTTGTGCATATAGATTTTGGCAGATGCATGCTGTTAAGCAAAGCAAACTCGTATGGAAGGACATCATCAGATTTTTACTTTGCATGAGCCTGTACCTGCCTTCTTCTCAGTTAGAACGCGATTTTTGATCCTCAGCCTAACACGAATGCATTATTCACATTGTAGGTTAATCCTGGATGGATCACATCTTGCAAGTTTGGACGAATCATCAGTCATTGGGTGGGATTAGGACTGTCATTCAATTCCACATTATATTCCGCACTGGCATTAAATACAGGGATTGTTACACGTCGTTGACATGTATCCGGTTAATGGCCACACCTGAAATGGCATTTGGATGGAAATGAAACCAGCCGCTATATTTTAAACCGCAAGCCATTGTGAAACCGGCATCTTCATTCATAGCATGCCTCTCCATTTGTTCATGTGTGTCGCCTACAGTCCAGTATTTCAAACCGGTTCAGGACCTCGTGTACGGGAAACAAAAAATTTTATCCTGAACATTTTTGGCTGATGAAACAAATCTCTGATGTCGACATTTTTAAGATGCATCAAAATAAAATAATCGGCCATTTTTCTGGTTTTCCTTTCGCATTTTTACTTGCAATCAAGCTGAAATCGCCCAATATTAGCCATATTCTCCTGTCCCTGATCTGCCATGCCCGAATTACCTGAAGTTGAAACCACCAAAACCAGTCTTTTGCCACTGTTGGAGCAAACCGTCTTAAAGGTAGAAGTCCGTCAACCGAGCTTACGTTGGCCTATTCCCGAAAATATACAGAAATTGGTGGGGCAAAAATTAGTTCAGCTGACCCGCCGTTCCAAATATATTCTGGCTGAATTTGAACAGGACAGCATGCTTTGGCATTTGGGCATGTCGGGCAGCTTCAGATTGTGTGCAACAACCGATGAACTGCGTAAACACGATCATCTGATCATTCAATTTGAAGATATTGAACTGCGTTATCACGATCCCCGCCGTTTTGGCTGTATTTTATGGTTAAATGCTGCAACTCAAAGCAAACTGATTGACACTTTAGGTCCTGAACCTTTGAGCGATGATTTCAATGCAAACTACTTGGCTGAGAAACTCAAAAACAAACAGGTTGGCACTAAAGTTGCAATTATGGATAACCATGTTGTGGTTGGTGTGGGCAATATCTACGCGACAGAAAGTTTGTTTAATTTAGGCATTCACCCGGCACAACCTGCAAAAAATTTAAGCTTTGCACAGATTGAAAAACTTGTGATTGAAATTAAACGTATTTTGCAGCAAGCCATAGATTTAGGGGGTTCTACCTTGCGTGACTATACCAATGCCATGGGTGAAAATGGTTATTTTCAGCAAACCCTGCTTGCTTATGGTCGTGCCGGTGAAATGTGTGTGAACTGCGAAACCACGCTTGAAAATATAAAACTTGGACAACGTGCCTCTGTGTTCTGTCCTGAGTGCCAACCTTTAAAAAAAGCCAAAGTGACACCTCAACGTGTTGCCAAGTCGCGAGGGAAAACTTCATGAAAACTGCGATTGTTCGTCACATCCTTGTCAAAGATAAAGATACCTGTGAACAACTCAAAAAGCGTATTCAATCCGGTGCTGACTTTGCAAAAATTGCGAAGCAATATTCCACCTGCCCTTCGGGCAAAAAAGGAGGTGAGCTAGGTGAAGTCAAGAAAGGACAACTGGTACCAGTCATTGATAAACTGGTCTTTACTGCAGCTGAACGTGTTTTACACGGCCCTGTCAAAAGTCAGTTTGGTTTTCACCTGGTTGAAGTTAAGTTTCGCATGGACTAAACATCTGTTTTAAATCACTTAAGAATTCAGTCCATGTATGAGACTGAATTTCTGTATCTTGCTGCTGGGCAGGACTGATCCAGTAAGTATGTAACCCTAACTGCTGTGCTGCTTGTATATCCACTTCATTGTCATCTCCAACCATTAAACATTGCTGTGGATGAAGCTTAAAAGCCTGACAAACATTTAAAAATGCCTGGGGATGGGGTTTGGCAACACCCTGCTCATCACTTATAAAATAATGTGTACACCAACGCTCTAAATGAAGATGACGGATTTTTTGCAATTGACCTTGTGTCGGTCCATTGGTCAGTACTGCCATCTGCAAGCCTAAATCCTGGCATAGGTTTAATGCCTCTTCTGCCCCCTCACAAAAATGCTGATGTTGTAAAGCATGCTGCATAAAGCTTTGGTTTAATGTTGTCGCCAAATCCACATCATCAATACCACATTGCTGTAAGGGCTTGAGATAACGATATAGATGATATTCGCTTACCGTTAAATCCTGCTGCATATAGGCGTCCCACAAAGTGTCATGCAATACCTCATAGGCCTGCCAAAAGACATCTACAGACAGGTGCTGAACAATCTTTTCATTCAACTGCTGTCTGGCAAAGCGCTGTGTCCGATCCCAGTCCAACAAGGTATGATCAAGATCAAAAATCACCAATTTCAGCATGGGTTGGTCCATAAAACAGAAGGTCGAACATCACAAAGGGTAGACACTAGATTTAAAATCTAAATTTAAAATCCAAGCCAACAGTTATGAGTAAAAATAAAAAACGGCACAGAGAGTGCCGTTTTTTTCTTTTTCAGCCATTAAAGTTGCGGGCGTTTTTTCAACTCATCACGAATTTCACGCAGCAATTCAATGTCGGCCGGGGTAGTCGGTGTTTCCTCTACCGGGCCTTCCTGTTTACGCAAACGGTTCATAAGTTTAACCAGCAAGAAAACCACCCAGGCAAGAATCAGGAAGTTTATGAAGATAGTTAAAAAATTACCATAGGTTAAGACATTCACACCCGCTTTTTGCAATTCAGCTAAAGATTGCAAATTATTCGGGTTACTGCCGAGCACAAAGAATTTCTGGGTGAAATCGACACCACCGCCCGTAATAACCGTGATTAAAGGCATAATAATGTCTTTAACCAAAGAATCAATGATTTTACCAAACGCACCACCAATGATGACACCAATCGCTAAATCCATCATATTGCCTTTAATGGCAAATTCTTTAAATTCTTGGATAATACTCATAACTTTCTCCAGCTTTTCTTGATGCTATTCTTTTAAAGTATTTTAAAAACTGTCCTACCCTTTTAAGCACGAATAACAGTTCATAATTCCTTATAATTTACTTGGAATTTAACATCTTGGACATATTGATTTTCTAATTATAAACAAAAAAAATGCTACCACTGACGTGATAGCATTTTTTACATTCTAAATCTGATTCAATTAAATCATTAAGAGCGGTTACGTTTACGTTCGTTTTCAGTCAACCAACGCTTACGGATACGGATTGATTTCGGTGTAACTTCAACCAGCTCGTCATCTTCAATGAATTCAAGCGCTTGTTCAAGCGTGTATTCAATTGCTGGAACCAGTGTTAAAGCATCATCAGTACCTGACGCACGTACGTTGGTTAACTGTTTCGCTTTAGTCGGGTTCACAACCATGTCGTCTGAACGAGAGTTAATACCCACGATCATACCTTCGTAAACTTCTAACTGAGGTTTAGCGAATAGGCGGCCACGGTCTTGCAAGCTGAACAATGCATAACCCAGGCAAGTACCTTGAACCATAGAGATCAATACACCGTTTTGACGTTTCGCAACAGTACCTTGTTTCATAGGACCGTAGTGCGAGAAGCTTGATGTCATGATCCCTGTACCAGAAGTCATGGTCAAGAATTCAGAACGGAAACCAATTAAACCACGTGAAGGAACAGTTGCTTCAATACGGATACGGCCTTTACCGTCAACTTCCATATTGGTCATCTCGCCTTTACGGTGACCCATTTGTTCCATCACAGCGCCTTGGTGCTGTTCTTCAACGTCAAAAGTTACGTTTTCGTACGGTTCTTGCATTTGACCGTCGATTTCTTTCAAGATCACTTGCGGACGAGATACACCCATCTCGAAACCTTCACGACGCATGTTTTCAATCAGAACTGAAAGGTGAAGTTCACCACGACCAGACACTTTGAAACGGTCAGGACTGTCTGTATCTTCAACACGAAGTGCCACGTTGTGGATCAATTCGCGGTCAAGACGTTCACGGATGTTACGTGAAGTTACGAATTTACCTTCTTTACCGGCAAACGGTGAGTTGTTAACCTGGAATGTCATCGAAACTGTAGGTTCATCTACAGAAAGCGGTGGCAATGCTTCAACGTTCTTAGGATCACAGATCGTGTCAGAGATATGAAGCTCTTCCATACCTGTGACACATACGATGTCACCAGCAGAAGCAGATTCAACGTCAATACGCTCAAGACCGTGGTAACCCATGATTTTTAAGATACGACCGTTACGTGTCTTACCTTCTTTATCAATAACAGTTACAGGTGTGTTTAATTTTACTGAACCGCGTTGGATACGACCAACACCGATTACACCAACGAAGCTGTTATAGTCCAAAGACGAAATTTGCATCTGGAATGGACCATCAACGTCAACTGCTGGTGGTTCAACGATGTCTACGATTGTTTGGAACAATGGTGTCATGTCTTCAGCAAGTTCTTCTGGAGACGGACCCGCCACACCACGAAGACCAGAAGCATAAACTACCGGGAAGTCCAACTGTTCGTCAGTACCACCCAGGTTGTCGAACAGGTCAAATACCTGGTCAATTACCCAGTCAGGACGCGCGTTTGGCTTGTCGACTTTGTTGATGATCACGATTGGTTTCAAGCCACGTGCGAACGCTTTTTGCGTTACGAAACGGGTTTGCGGCATTGGACCTTCTTGAGAATCGACAAGAAGAAGTACACAGTCAACCATAGACATTACACGTTCAACTTCACCACCGAAGTCGGCGTGTCCCGGGGTGTCCACGATGTTGATACGGTATTCTGTATCTGTACGTTTATCTAACCATTTGATTGCAGTGTTTTTTGCAAGAATGGTAATACCACGTTCACTTTCAATAGCGCCTGAATCCATAACACGCTCGATCTCACCCGCGCGTTCACCCAAAGCACCTGATTGTTGTAAAAGTTTGTCGACTAAAGTCGTTTTACCATGGTCGACGTGCGCGATGATGGCAATATTACGGAGAGTTTTAATATCTGACATGTAAATTCGATACGCTTTAAATTTGAGGGCAAATTATACAGAAAAAACTTAGCTTTTTATAGTGACAGTTTATTGACAGTTACAAGTTTTTTTGACTATTCATCCCTTTTTCGGTTTGTAAAGTACTGTAACTCGATTAGAATAACGCCAAATTACTGCTGTACCTTTTTTTACATGTCTGATTTAGAAAACTCTCCCAAACAACAAGATCGTCTTGATTTGGTCTACGGATTAAACGATCGCCCCAAACCCCTTATCGCTTTTCTCGCTGCCCTGCAACATTTACTTGCGATTATTGTCCCGATTGTCACCCCAGGTCTTTTGATCTGTCTTGCTTTAGGCGTATCCAAAGAAGACACCAACATGATTCTTTCCATGTCCTTGGTGATCTCGGGGATTGCAACTTTCTTACAATGTAAAAAAGTTGGTCCTTTTGGCGCAGGTCTTTTAATTGTACAGGGCACCAGTTTTAACTTTATTGGCCCGATTATCGGCATTGGTTCAGCGATGGTCGCGGCAGGCACCCCTGTTGAAGCAGTGATGGCTTCTATTTTTGGTGTAGTAATTGCCGGCTCATTCATTGAAATGGGTGTTTCACGTATTTTACCTTGGGTAAAACGGCTGATCACCCCTCTTGTTACAGGTATTGTCGTGCTGCTGATTGGCTTGACCTTAATTAAAGAAGGTTTAATCAGTATGGGTGGCGGTTATCAGGCCATGGGTGACAAAACCTTTGCCAATGCCGACAATCTGATCATGTCCTGTACGGTACTGGCAATTATTATTGTCCTGAACCGTATCCGTATTACCTGGATCAAAAGCTCAGCCATTCTGATTGCCCTGATTATTGGTTATGCTCTTGCCGGTTTCATGGGACATCTTGATTTTTCAGGCCTGAAAGATGCGCCGATGATTCAAATTCCAACCCCGATGCATTTTGGCTTAAGCTTCTCCTGGAGCTTGTTTATTCCAATGGCATTTATTTATCTGGTGACATCACTGGAAGCCATTGGTGACATTACCGCCACTTCAAAGATTTCCAACCAGCCAGTCGATGGCCCGGTATGGATGCAACGTATTAAAGGGGGGGTACTGGTGAATGGTGCCAACTCTCTGCTTGCCGGCTTATTCAATACTTTCCCGAGTTCGGTGTTTGCACAGAATAATGGCGTCATTCAGCTTACCGGGGTTGCAAGCCGTTATGTGGGTATCTGGATTGCAGCATTACTGGTGATTTTAGGCTTGTTGCCTGCGGTTGCCGGCGTGATTCAAGCAGTCCCTCAAGCCGTACTCGGCGGTGCTGTGATGGTGATGTTTGGTGCGGTAGCGGCGTCTGGTATTAATATCCTGTCAGGGATTCATCTTGACCGTCGTGCCCTGTTAATTATTGCGATTTCACTGGGACTCGGTTTGGGTGTTGCACAAGTCCCACAAATTTTGGAACATCTTCCTGAATTATTCCGTAACATCTTCAGTTCTGGCGTAGCGACTGGCGGTATTGCAGCATTGCTTTTAAATATTATTCTTCCTGAATCGAAGCAATAATTTCATTTCAGCATCAACTCTGCCCAGCATTGTCTGGGCAGAGTTTTTCAATGGCGAGATAAAAAAATGGATCCAAGAAGTGAAGTTGTCATTCGGCAGCATGAATATCTTTCTGGACGTGTGCTTTTGGTCAATGCACCTACGGATGAGTTACTTTCCAATCTAGGAAAAGACATCAGCCCTTGTTTCTGGACCTGGAATTATAATGAATTTCAATATTTTCAGTCGCAACAGGCCAATGTCCATTTTGGCGTAGAGCTTCCTGAAGGCAGTTTTGACCAGGCCATTATCTTTGTACCGAAGTCCAAAGAACTCCTAAATTATGTGCTGCATAATGTCGTCAGCCGTCTAGGTTTAGGTGCTTCCATTTTCCTGGTGGGTGAGAAAAAAGGCGGCGTTGAACGCGCAGCCAAACAGCTCCAGCCTTATGGTAAAGCCATTAAACTGGACAGTGCACGTCATTGCCAGCTCTGGCAGGTCAAGGTTGAATCGACGACTCAAGAAAAGGCTTTGGCAGACTGGGCTCAAGCATATACGGTAGCAACACCGAAAGGTGATCTCACTATTTGTGCCCTGCCCGGCGTATTCAGCCAAAATCGTTTAGATGTCGGTACAGCGGTATTTTTACCGTTTTTATCACAGGTTACTTCAGGTAAAATTGCCGACTTTGGCTGTGGTGCCGGTGTGATCAGTGCCTATCTGGCAAAACTGAATCCGAAAAACCGTATTTTTGCGCTGGATGTCGATGCTTTTGCTTTGACCTCAACCCGCATGACGTTTGAAAAAAATGGCCTTTCTCCCGAACAGCTGGAAATTACCGCTGTGACCGGTATTGAAGATGCACCGCTTTTCTTGCATGCCATCGTCAGCAATCCGCCTTTCCATCAAGGCATTCAGACCAATTATGATGCCAGTGAAAGCCTGTGCAAGACTTCACGCCGTCATTTGAAATCTGGTGGTGAACTCTGGATTGTGGCAAACCGCTTTTTAAATTATCCATTACTCATTGAACAAAGCTTTGGCAAATGTACAACCAAAGCCGATCAACAAGGCTTTAAAGTGCTGTTCGCTAGCACTGAAAAGAAATCTTAAGGAACAACGATGAGCGAAACTCAATCTGCACATTTACAGCGTAAGCTGGGTGCACGTCATTTGAATATGATCGCCATTGGTGGTTCTATCGGCACAGGCTTATTCCTGGCTTCTGGTGCAACCATTGCCAATGCAGGTCCGGGCGGTGCTTTATTGGCTTACTGCCTGATTGGGATCATGATTTATTTCCTGATGACCAGTCTGGGCGAGCTTGCGACACATAACCCGACCTCGGGTGCCTTCTTTACCTACGGTACAAAATATGTAGAAGGCGGTTTTGGCTTTGCTCTAGGCTGGAACTATTGGTACAACTGGGCCATTACGGTTGCTTTTGAACTGGTGGCAGTCCAGTTTATTATGAAATTCTGGTTTCCTGATATTCCCGGATTCTACTGGAGTGCCATTTTTCTTAGCGTGATTTTTGCCATTAATTCACTCTCTGTAAAAGGCTTTGGTGAAAGTGAGTTTTTATTCTCCTTGGTCAAAGTGATTGCCATTATTGTCTTTATCATTATTGGTATTGCCATGATTGCAAAAATCATGCTGACGCCAAATATGGTGACCTTTGCCAACTGGACCAAAGGTGATGCACCCTTTGTTGGTGGTTTGCAGGCCATGATTGGTGTCGCCATGATTGCCGGATTCTCCTTCCAGGGCACAGAAATGGTGGGGGTTGCCGCAGGTGAATCGAAAGACCCTAAAAAGACTATTCCGGTGGCCATCAAGCAAATTTTCTGGCGTATTTTATTGTTCTATGTGGTGTGTATTTTCATCATTGGTACTTTGGTGGCTTATGATGATCCACGCCTGTTACAAGCGGCCGCAAGTGAAAATATCGCCCTCTCACCTTTTACCCTATTGTATGAAAAAGTCGGTTTTGCTTTTGCCGCAGGTTTAATGAATGCCGTAATCTTAACTGCAATTTTGTCTGCTGGTAACTCAGGCATGTATTCATCGACCCGTATGCTGTTTGACATGGCTCGCAAAGGAAGTGCACCAAAAATCTTTGGCAAACTGGATGCACGCGGCGTACCCATGAATGCACTGTATGCCACCACTGCAATTGCCGCTCTTTGCTTCCTCACGACTTTCATTGGGGAACAGCAAGTGTTTAGCTGGTTGCTGAATATGTCAGGCATGTGCGGATTCATTGTATGGCTGGGTATTGCCATTTCACACTACCGTTTCCGTAAAGGTTATTTGGCACAAGGTTATAAACTGGAAGATTTAGCGTATAAAGCCAAGTTTTTCCCATTTGCTCCTTGGTTTGCATTTATTCTTTGTACGATTGTCGTACTTGGACAGAACTATCAAGCCTTTATTACGGGTGATTGGCTCGGTGTGTTATCTACCTATATCAGTATTCCATTATTTCTGGCAATCTGGCTGGGCTATAAATGGAAGAACAAAACCAAGTTGGTTTCTTATCAAGATATGGATGTTAAACCCATGAATCCTGATCAGGACTAAATGCAGTATATAAATAAAAAAACAGCCTTTAGGCTGTTTTTTTATTTATCGCATCGTTCAATGATGTGCCAGAAATTCCTTCAAGGCAAAACTGACTTCATTTTTATGGGTGGTACACAACCCGTGCGGTGCTCCCTTAATTTGCTCTTCTACGCCATTCTTTAAAAGTTTGACGGTTTGCCGACTGCAAATTTCTGGCGGAACAATGTCATCTGCTGTTCCATAAAGCACCAAGGTCGGCACAGTAATCCGGGTTAAATCTTCACGTAAATCGGTTTCTGAAAATGCGTGGATACAATCGTAATGCGCCTTGATTGAACCCTGCATGGCAATCCGCCAGAAACTTTGTATTACCCCTTCTGAGGTTTTATTTAACAGCTTGTCATAGCCATAAAATGATTTAGCAAAATCCAGGTAAAAATCGGCTCTATTGGCCAGTAAATTAGCGCGCATCTCATCAAACACGTCTGAATCTACACCGTCTGGATGATCATCCCGTTTAATCATGAGAGGTGTTACCGCCGCAATAAGCGCAAGTTTAGTGACTTTATGCTGACCATATTTTGCCGTATAACGGGTCACGACGGCCCCACCTGTAGAATGTCCGACTAAAGCGAACTCGGTTAACCCAAGATGCTCAATCAGTTGATGCATATCTTGTGCATACTGATCAATGTTATGCCCAGCCCAAGGCTGACTCGAGCGTCCATGACCCCGTCGGTCGAATGCAATCACCCGATAGCCATGTTCTGCAAGAAATAACATCTGGTCTTCAAAAGCATCACTGGATAAAGGCCATCCATGAGAAAAGACCACAACCGGCCCCTCCCCCCAATCCTTATAATAAATCGAGGTTCCATCTGTTGTCGTTAACATCTGCGTCATTTTGTCACCCTCTTTTTATTGTCTATATGGGTGTTTATTAGAACAAGATCAAAATAAAACTGTGTATTAAACAAGTTATGCTTATGTAGCACATAAAAAAAGCAGCCTTAAGGCTGCTTTTTTAACTCAGTTCAATAATAAATTATTGAGCTGCAGGCGCTTGTTGAGCAGGTTCTGCAACAACTGTACGGCTACCAGTAATAGTCGCGAATACACGACGGTTCATAGCACGGCCTTCTTTAGTGTTGTTGTCAGCAATCGGTTGATCCCAAGCGAAACCTTGAGTAGACAAACGAGCTGGATCTACATTGTATTCATTTACAAGTGAAGATTTAACAGAATTAGCACGAGCTAAAGATAAACGTTCGTTCAATGCACGTGGACCAGTGTTGTCTGTGTGACCTTCGATGCGAGCAGTAGCGTTTGGATATTCAACCAACTTCTCGGCAACTTTAGCGATTTCTGGTTTGTATTGGTCTTTGATGTTTGATTTGTTTGTATCAAAGAACACACGAAGTTCCATGTTAAGGTCTTCAGTCAACTCTTGTGGAGCTGGTTGAACTGGAGCTACAGGCTCAACTGGAGCAACTTCTACTACAGGAGCAGCAGGCTTCAAGTGACCGCCAAGAACTACGTTAAGACCAGCTAAAGCTGTATAGTTCCAGAAGTCTTCGTCGATGTTATAAGTAGCACGAGCTTCAGTACGTAGAGATAAAGCATCATTTAAGCGCCAGAAAGCACCTAGACCAGCGTTACCAAGAGTACCTTCTTCAGCCTCACCACCTGCAATTGAACCTGTAGCTTCATATTTATAATGACCAGCACCTAACAATACATAAGGTTTGATTTTGCTGTCATAGTTTTTGGTGATCAAATCAGAAGTCGCATAGAAGTTACCATTGATTTGAGTTTGTTTATACTCTGCACCTGCAGGTACACCAAGGCCTTCTACATCACCTTTTACTTGGTTGTATTCAGCTTCGAAACCTAACCAAGGCGTTAATTCAACACCAAGTGCTGCACCAACGAATAAATCGTCTTGAAGCTCAGGACCATCTGTTAAATGATCTTCGCCATTGTTGTGTTGAGTATCTTGCCATGTATAACCGACCATTAATGGAGTAACAGTTACGCCAGCGTTTGCAGCAGCTAAAGGTGCAGCAACGAGCATTGCTAAAGCAATACGACTCATTTTCATGGATTTATCCTCCAGAGATAACAATTGTTGTTCAAGCTCAAGCCTAGAATTTGGCTATTCTGAGATAGGCTTTCTTATACCCCAGTTTTTTTCTTAATTCTTAAGCTATTCACAGTGAATCATACAAACACTTTATTTTTTTTCCAAGTGCTTGATAATTTTAATCAAGTAAATTATTGACAAAATTACTTACAATTTCCGTTGTAATTCGGTAAATTTTTACTCAATTTATTCTTATGAATAGCTTATCGTCACTTGCGAATTATTTTAACAGCTTTGTTATAAAGTTGAAAAATAAATATCAATCGCAAAAAAACAATTAAAAAACAAAATATTAATAACACACATAATTAAAAAAAAATACATTGCAGGATTACTTTAAATGCTTTTTCAACAAAAAAATGGGTTCACATTGGTTGAGCTAATCGTTACTTTGGCTATTTTTGCAATTCTGGCTACCATCGCTTTACCTTATTTTCAAGAAATAAGAGCCAAACAGGAAGTCAACGCCACTACGAATAAACTGATTTCAACAATTCATTTAGCCAAATCTCAAGCCCTTCTCTATCATAGCAATGTGGTGTTGTGTCCAAGTCAAAATAACTTGAATTGTCAAACAAATCAATGGGCTGCCGGTTTATTGGTTTTTCTCGACAGCAATAAAAATAGACAAATTGATACAGGCGAAAAAATTATCTATACAGAATCAACCAATTTAAAATACGGGCATTTAGACTGGAGAGGGACATTGAGTGCCCCCAGCCTAACGTTTCAAGCTGAAAATGGCCTGCCGATAGGTTCAAATGGCAGTTTTTATTATTGTTCAAATGTTTCTGATCATCATCGGAAACTGGTTCTGAGTGCCATGGGGCATATGCGGATAGAAACCCTCTCCCTCTGCTAAAAACTTCTCAGTCTAAAGACATGCTGCCATCCCCTCTTTATTCCGGCTCATTTTTCAATATACTGCTTAAACTTGGAAAAATAATTCCTTAAAAAAATCAATCTCGGAGAAAGAACAATGACAGACATCGTAATTGTAAATGGTGCACGTACTGCAATGGGCGGCTTTCAAGGTAGCTTGGCCAATGTAACAGCCCCAGAACTTGGCGCAGCATGTATTAAGGAAGCGATTGCACGTGCAGGATTACAAGCAACCGATGTCGAAGAAGTCATTATGGGCTGCGTACTCCCTGCTGGCCTGAAGCAGGGACCAGCCCGTCAGGCAATGCGCAAAGCCGGCTTACCTGATTCAACTGGTGCAGTGACTATTAATAAGTTATGTGGTTCTGGCATGAAAGCGGTGATGCAAGCGGCTGACATGATTAAAGCCGGTTCTGCTGAAATCGTGGTTGCAGGCGGCATGGAATCGATGACCAATGCCCCTTATGTATTGCCTAAAGCGCGTAGCGGTTTGCGCATGGGACATGGTGAAATCAAAGACCATATGTTCCTGGATGGTTTAGAAGATGCAGAAACAGGCCGTTTAATGGGTTCTTTTGCACAAGACATGGCAAATACGCGTGGCTATACGCGCGAACAGATGGATGCCTTTGCGATTCGTTCATTACAACGTGCACAAAACGCGGTCAATGAAGGTTACTTTGCCGATGAAATCGTCCCAGTCACGGTATCTACCCGTAAAGGCGATGTCGTGATAGATAAAGACGAACAGCCTTTCAATGCCAATATTGAAAAAATTCCAACGCTACGTCCTGCATTTGCCAAAGATGGTACGATTACTGCGGCCAATGCCAGCTCGATTTCAGATGGCGCCTCTGCCCTTGTGCTCACCTCAAGTGAAAATGCCTCAGCTAAGGGCTTAAAACCTCTGGCAAAAATTGTGGCTTATGCTTCTAATTCACAGCATCCCTCAGAATTTACCATTGCTCCAGTCGGTGCCATTCAGAAAGTTTTAAATAAAACCGGTTGGGATGCTCAAGATGTTGATCTTTGGGAAATTAACGAAGCTTTTGCCATGGTGACCATGTGTCCGATGGATGATTTCAAGCTTGATCCGGCTAAAGTCAACATTAACGGCGGTGCGTGTGCACTCGGTCATCCTGTCGGTTCTACCGGTTCGCGCATTATCTTGACGCTCATTCATGCCTTAAAACGTACGGGTGGCAAAAAAGGCATTGCGGCACTGTGTATCGGTGGCGGTGAAGCGACTGCTGTGGCGATTGAGTTGCTTTAATCTCCTTGCGAAGCAGTGCTTCTCATCTCTCCTCTTTGGGAGAGATGAGAAAAAAATCCCTCGTTTGAGGGATTTTTTATGCTTACACTTTTTTATGTTTTCATCATCAAAATTTGAGCTTAAACCTGCTAGATTAGAACCATCAAAATAACAACAACAAAGGCTTTGCATGCAACTTAATCATTATCTGAATTTTCAAGGTGAAACCGAAGCAGCTTTTAATTTTTATAAATCTGTTTTTGGTGGTGAATTTTCCAATCTGACCCGTTATGGTGAAATGCCAGCGCAAGAAGGTGTCACGCTATCTGAAGCGGATAAAAATCTTATTCTGCATGTATCCTTACCGATTAATGCATTTACAGAATTGATGGGATCTGACACCAATGATCAATTCTGTGCACAAAACAATAGCATTTTTACGCCGGGCAATAATCACTATATTTCAATTAATCTGAATGCCCATGAGCAAGATGAGGCGAAACGCTTATTTGATGCCTTATCTGTAAATGGACAAATTGAAATGCCCTTAGAAAAGACATTCTGGGGTGCACTCTATGGTGCCTTCACCGATCAGTTCGGGATTAAATGGATGGTGAATTGCCAGTTAGAAGCCATGTAATCTCGGTTTTTTATTTAAACACGCATAAAAAAAAGCCGGCATCAATCCGGCTTTTGAACATCAGCTTAAAACAATCAAGCACCTGTTTGATAACTTGCTTTTTCAACCGCAGTTGAAGCCTGATATGGATTGGTAAAATCACCCAGACCGGCAGCAGCTTCCTGAATGTCTTTCCCTTCTTTAATCACGAAAGTATCGAAACCAGAACGCTTCATATAGTTCAACACGTCTTTGAACACATCACCTGTCGCACGCAATTCGCCCTGGAAACCTTGACGGCGTAACAATGCAGCGAATGAATAGCCACGACCATCGTTAAAACCTGCAAATTCAATAAAAATTGCATCTAACTGGTCAAGTGGAAATTCATGCGTTTCAGGAGATGCATCTACAGTGATGTAAAGTGCTTTCTTACCAGAAACCTGGGCAATTTTGTCGAGCTGGTCAACCGTTAAAACCACGTCACCTTGTGGCAATACGCCATCTTCACCAATCAATTGATAGGTATTGTCTGCAATCGTGCCATCTTTAGAGAGCACTTGTAGTGCGGTATTAAGCATATGCACGCTCCTTGAATGGTTGAATGCCAACACGGCGGTAGGTATCAATAAACTCTTCACCCTCATTACGCAGGTCAAGATAGGTATTTAAAATTTCTTCCACTACATCTGGAATACGGTCTGCCGCAAATGATGGCCCCAGGATGTCACCAATCGATGCATCATGGTCTGCATTACCGCCCAACGTGATTTGGTAGAATTCAGCACCTTTTTTGTCTACACCCAAAATACCGATGTTACCGACATGGTGGTGACCGCAGGCATTCATACAACCTGAAATGTTCAGGTCAAGCTTGCCTAGATTATAAATGGTATCCAGATCATCAAAACGGCGTGAAATGGCTTCTGAAATCGGAATAGATTTCGCATTGGCAAGCGAACAGAAGTCACCGCCCGGGCAGCAGATGATATCAGTCAAGAAACCAATGTGCGCACGTGCCAGGTTGTGCTGATCAAGAATCTGCCACAATTCAAACAGGTCTTTTTGCGGCACATCAACCAAGGCCACATTTTGTTCATGTGTAGTACGGAACTCGCCGAAGGTGTACTTGTCTGCCAGATCGGCAATCAGGTTCATCTCTTCAACCGTCATGTCACCCGGTGCGATACCCGCACGTTTCAGTGAAATGGTAACAATACGATAACCTTTGACTTTATGCGCATTGGTATTGATATTGAACCACTGCTTGAACTTCGGATGCGCTGCAAACTGTTCTGTAAAGTCTTCATCAGCATAGTCTTGATAATCAAATGGCGTGAAGTTCTCATCCATTTTCGCCAAGGTGTCTGCATCGATTTTTAAAGTTTTTACGGTATGCGCAAATTCAGCTTCAACTTTCTCTGCAAACACTTCCGGAGTTAGTGCTTTAACAAGAATTTTGATACGGGCCTTGTATTTGTTGTCACGGCGACCATGCAAGTTATAGACACGCAGTACCGCTTCCAAATAGGCAATCAGGTCTTCACGTGGCAGGAAGTCACGGATAAAGCTGCCAATCACCGGGGTACGGCCCAAGCCACCACCGACTTTGATTTTATAGCCCATCTCGCCTGCTTCATTACGCACGATGTATACACCGATGTCATGGAATGAAGTCGCTGCACGGTCAGTTTCTTCCAATGCAGAAACTGCAATTTTGAACTTACGTGGCAAGAAGGCAAATTCTGGGTGGAATGTAGACCACTGACGGATCAATTCACAGGTTGGACGCGGGTCAGCCACTTCACCGGCAACCACACCGGCATACTGGTCAGTTGTGGTATTACGGATACAGTTACCAGAGGTCTGGATGGCATGCATTTGTACAGAGGCCAGTTCTTGCAGCATGTCCGGTACATTTTCTAGTGCAGGCCAGTTAAACTGAATGTTTTGACGTGTTGATACGTGTGCATAACCACGGTCATAGTCTTTAGCCAATTGCGCAATTTTACGTAATTGTTTTGAATTCATCAGGCCGTAAGGAACCGCAATACGCAACATTGGCGCATAACGTTGTACATAAAGGCCGTTTTGCAGACGAAGTGGACGATATTCATCTTCCGTCAATTTACCGGCTAAATAACGTTCCGTTTGATCACGGAATTGTGCAACACGTTCATTGACCAGTTGCTGGTCAAAATCAGTATATAAATACATGGCGTACAGCTAGTAGTTTCTATTATAACGGTGCACAGCATAACGAGATTTGATCTATCAACAAAATGCGTTTTTTACATATTTCATAGCGATTTTATTGATAAGTGTGCCCGACCTGCACAGATATAAAGCCTTTCAGCCTTTTTTGATTCATTTTCAATGATATTGCTTATTTTATTTATTCTTTAGCATTTATTTTCATAAAAAAGCCCGACGAATCGGGCTTTTCAAATTTAACCTCATAAATAGATAGCTTATTTTTTATCGGGTAAGGCATAAGCAACCAAAGAGTCACCCATTTTGGTGCCAAATGAACCATGACCGCCTGCCATAATGACTACATATTGTTTACCGTTGCTTTCATAAGTCATTGGCGTTGCCTGGCCACCCGCCGGCAAACGGCCTTTCCAAAGCTCATCCCCATTGGTGACATTAATGGCACGGATGTAATTGTCCTGGGTTGCACCCACAAACATGACATTACCAGCAGTAGAGATTGGCCCCCCCAGCATTGGCACACCCATTTTAAATGGCGGTAATGGAATACCCGGCATACTGTCACGAATGGTACCGATCCGGCGTTTCCAGACCACTTTATGGGTATTTAAATCGACACCTGCCACATAGCCCCAAGCCGGCTGTTTACATGGCAACCCGAATGGAGAAAGGAAGGCACTGATTTCCACACCATACGGCACACCGTACATAGGCTGAACACCCTGTTCAGTCCCCGCGCCTTTGGCTGTCTGCTTACGGTTCGGATCTTCTGGGATCAGTCTGGACACAAATGGCAAGCCAATCGGGTTCATCACGGCAATTTGACGGTCCGGGTTGACCGACATACCGCCCCATTCAAACACCCCCAAGTTGCCCGGGAACACCAAAGTGCCATTTTCAGAAGGTGGCGTATAAATGCCATCGTAGTTTAATTTCTTGAACGCTACTCGGCACATTAACTGGTCAAACATGGTGGCTCCCCACATCTGTTTGTCGGTCAATTTGTCTTTCGGTGCCAGGTCAAAGTCAGAGAACGGTTGCGTAGGAGAATATCGTTCGCCTTTGGTTTGCGGACCGCGTTTTACCCTTTGCGGCACCGGTTTTTCCGTAATTGGAATAATAGCCGCACCGGTACGTCGGTCCAGCACAAACGCATTCCCTGTTTTAGTCAGCACGTAAATCGCAGGAACGATATTGCCAGATTTGTCTTTGATATCAGCCAAAGTCGGTTGAGAGGGTACATCCATATCCCAAAGGTCATGATGGGTGGTCTGGAAATTCCAGATCAACTTACCGGTAGACGCATTCAGCGCAAGCATCGAGTTGGCATAACGTTCATCCAACTCGGTACGGTGGCCGCCATAAATATCCGGAGTACCGACACCCGTTGGAACATAAACGATATCCAGTTTCGCATCATAGGCCAAAGGTGCCCATGCGTTTGGCGAGTTATGCACAAATTTTTGACCAGGTGCAGGAATCGCATTTGGATCTTCCGCACCGGTATCAAATACCCAAAGCAGTTCACCGCTATTGACATCATAACCGCGGATCACACCCGAAGGTTCTTTGGTTGAATAGTTGTCGGTTGTTGAACCTGCAATGATGATGGTTGTACCGGTAATCACTGGAGGTGAAGTTGGGATATATCCTCCTGGATACGGGAACGGCATGTCTTTTTGCAAATCCACTTCACCATTTTTACCAAAGTCAGAACATGGTTTACCGGTTTGTGCATTTACCGCCACCAGACGACCATCATTGACCGGCAAAATCACTTTTTGAGGACATTCGGCAGAGCTAGATTTTTTAGCTGCCAAACTGGTTTCAAAACCAGCAGTATTGTTTACGTCATAATAAGACACGCCACGACAGGTTAAATGCTGATAGGTATTATCAGCACGTAATTTAGGATCATAGGTCCATTTGGCTTTCCCCGTTGCAGGATCAAGTGCGGTCAATTTCTGGTGAGTAGTACAGAAGTACATATTGTCACCCACTTTAATTGGCGTCACCTGATTGGTTGTTTCACCGGAGTCATTTTCAGTTTTGAATTCGCCAGTGTGATACTCCCAAGCCACTTCCAGGTTTTTTACGTTTTCTGAATTGATTTGTGTCAAGGGAGAATAGCGTAAACCGGACTGGGTACGGCCATACGCAGGCCAGTCGCCATCTGCAATGCCTGGAATGGGCTGTGATGTTGCAGGCTGTTGGGTGCTTAATTCACCGTGAATTTCCTGAGGATCATTAAATACAGCGTAAATCATCACGGCAATCGTGATGGCCAATGTGCCTGCAAGAGCCAGTTTTGCAGCTTTAGGATGTTCAAATCCGCGAGTCACTGCAGGAATAAGCAATAAAAGACCAAATAGCCCTAAAATGTCCAGACGAGGTGCCAGCGCAAAGAAGTCAGAACCCACTTCCCAAAGCCCCCACACCACAGTCCCTAATACCAGCGCCGCGTAAATCAGCAGTGCCGAACTTTTTAATTTATGCAATAAAACTGCAGTAGCAATGAAGAATAGACCTGCGATGATGTAGTACCAAGACCCGCCAAGCACCGCAAGATATATTCCTCCAACCAGCAGTACTAAACCGAAAATGACGGCCACCACAGCCAAAACCGTTTTTAGCCCTGAACCTGAAGATGGAGTACTCATATTGGCCACCTATTTTTAGGATTCTTTTTAAAGCCCATACCTAAAGTTACATATGAGCACTTTTTTAGTTTGTAGATTTTAAATATCCGGATTAAACCGATCTGTAAAAGAAAATTGTGCTCCAAATGTCTAATAATAAAACCCGAGTACTTATCATCTAGAAACTAGAACGCTGTTTGTAGCTTAATACCGCCTACCCAGGCATTTTCGCCATTCTTATATGCACCAACCTGATGGATATATTGAATATTTGGACGGATAGTAAGCCAGTTTGTTGCATGAATAGTGTAGTAAATTTCCGTATCGTATTCTTCGCTCTGTAGGCCACGGGCATCTACCCTGTTATTGCGAATGTTCGCCTCATTAACCTCGTGATTGATATGGATACGGGCAATACCGATCGCAATCTCGTCCTGATGCCTGGAGTCCATTAAACCTTTATAAACCAGACCCATATTTTGCATGTCACGGACTTGGTTTGTGTCACGATCATGTACAGTTAAGTTTACAAAAGCACTCAGACCACGAGATGCATCACCGTGATGTGCAGTCAGTTGCTGTTTGGCAACAACCCAGGCCCCTTGTTTGTGGTCAGTTTCAGATGCATCCTTAATTTCTGCAGCGTCGGCGCTGCTGTAGTAATAACCGGCACGGTATTCACCCGGAAGTTTTGCTGCACCGAGTTTCGGTGTCCAGACCACTTCAGTAGGAATAATTGCACCATGAGAACCATCGGTACTTAAATTGAAGCCTTTGCCTCGTTCAAGGTTTTCCGGGTTATATTCATAGGCACCGACCTGGGCATAGACTTCGGGATTGAGGTTATATTTCACCCGGACAGCCCATTGACTCACTGGCCAGTTGTACCACTGGTCACCGACCCAGTTCCCCACTTGAGAACCGCAAAGTGCCAGATTCTGGAAATCGCAATCGAAACTGTTGAAGTCTTCACCTTCACCAAAGCGGCCCACTTTGAGATCCAGTTTTTGCTGCAGGAATTTTTTCTTGATCCAGAAGTCTGTCAAACGCCAGGTTTGTCCACGGCCCCAGACTTCTTGTACCGAACTGAGATGACCATTTAAGGCAGCTGAAGTATTCGACAAATTACGGCCATTACGTTCGGTCACGGTTATTTGCGCTTCAGTGTCTTGCCAGCCTAGAATCTTGTTTAAATCGAAATGGACACCAATTGCAAACTGATCTGCGTATTCAGTGCCATGACTGGAATGATGATCCGAGCCCAATAGCGTCGCAATTTCACCGGTATAACCCAGACTGAAGTCATAACCTTTTTGCTGTAATGCTGTACGTTGACCGTTCCAGTCACCGAACATCCACGGGCTGTATGAATCAAATGCATCGGCTGCATTTGCTGTATGCAAGGCACCGCTTAGAAAGATCAGGCTGGCACCGACACCGAACGTGCTCCATAACTTCTTCACAGTGGCTCACCTTAATATTATTTTTTTGTAATATTGATGCTACTCCTGTTTTTTATGTAACATTGGGCACAAATTGTGAATACATTGTTTTTCAATGTTAATGTTTTTAATCCATGTGAAAACTACCAGTTTCCAGCCCCTAAACGCTGCCCGATATATAAATATTTTGTCTTAGAGCGGGAAAATTTGATCGGACAGGCCAGTTGTGTTTCGGTCTGTTGACTGTCTGGATCCAGCGGTACTTCAACGATCCATTGCCGCTGCTGCGCCAAAGTGGAATCCAGGGCTTCATCCAGAGTTAAAACAGGCTCTACACATACATCCTGATCAGCAAAGATTTCTTGCCATTCCTGCAAGGTTTTAGATTGAATTTTTTCCTGAAGCGCCTGCTTGACTACGTGCTGATCTGCCGGGTCAAATGAAGCCCCCTTTTCACGAAGCAGGGGAAGATCCAGAATTTGCGCCAAGCCAGACATAAACTGTGGCTCCAAACTCCCAATCGATAAATAACGGCCATCCTGAGTCTGGTAATAGTCATAAAAACTGCCGCCATTTAAATACGACTGTTCGGGAAATTGTTTGGTATTTCCTGCCAATGTGGCTGCCGCCGCCATATTATTTAAAGTGGATACACAATCGGTCATCGAAATATCAATATATTGTCCCACGCCACTTTGCTCACGCTCAACCACGGCGGCCAGAATCCCGATGACCGCATGCAAGGAGCCTCCTGCGACATCGGCGACCTGTATACCCAATGCCGGTGGTCCACCCTCTTGCCGGCCACTATGTCCCGCAATTCCAGACAAAGCCAAATAGTTAATGTCGTGTCCGGCCTTGTCTTTATAACTTCCGGACTGTCCATAGCCGGTAATGGAGCAATAAATCAGTCGAGGGTTCAATGCTGCAAGCGTGGCATAGTCCAGACCCAGACGCTGCATCACTCCCGGTCTAAACTGCTCAACCACAATATCGTATTCAGTAATCTTCTGTTTAATCAGCTGGATACTCTGTGCATCTTTTAAATCCAGCGCAATCGACTGCTTATTACGGTTTAAGTAACTGTGCGCCGTTGCCTGCCCATTGGCATAAGGTGGCATCAGCCGGATCAGGTCTGGACGTGTAGGCGATTCGATATGGATCACTTCTGCACCGAGGTCCGCTAAATACAAAGTGGCAAAGGGACCTGGGAGTAAAGTGGAAAAATCAAGCACTTTTAATCCGTTTAAAGCCGTAGTCATATCCGTTTTTTCTCATTTTATATTGATTTTATATGCATATTAGAAATATAAAACTCATAAAACAATGTCATGTTCAGCCATTTACCTTGATCATTTCGGCAATTTAAGATGTCAATAAGGTAAAACATCTATTGTAAATTGCCACTCAAACAATTTTTAGCGTCATTTAGGTCAACTGCAAGTGAATATAAAAGAGAAAGAGACTGAAGGATTTAATATGAGCCGCGATACGATCAGTATCCACTTCGTCAATGCGGCTCTAACCGGCGCAAAACGTCTGGGCATGGATGTCGAAACTTTATTGTCACATGTGGGCATTGAAGCGGAATTATTACGTCAGCCTAAAGCACGTATTTCTCCGGAACAATACACCCGATTTATTCAGATGCTCTGGATGGTGACCCAGGACGAACATCTCGGCTTTGATATACAGCCACGTCGTTTGGGCACTTTTGCCATTATGTGTCAGTTGATTATTCACGCGAAAACGCTAGGAGATGCCCTGGAGCTTTCTTCCCAGTTCTATAAACTGTTTGGCGATGAATGGTCGGTGATTTTAGAGCGTGACAAACATGAAGCACGTCTGGTTCCCCTTATTCCCCAAAGCATGGATCCGGATCACTTCATTACCGAAAGCATGCTGATGATCTGGCACGGTCTGGCATCCTGGCTCATCGAACGCCGTCTGCCACTCGAACGCGTTCATTTTGGTTACCCACGTCCTGCACATGCCGATGAATATGATGCCCTGTTCTTCGCACCGGTGATGCAATTCGATGCGCCACGTACCGAAATTACCTTTGCCGCAGACTATCTTGATCTTCCGGTTCGTCAAAATGAAGAGACGCTGGAAGAATTCCTCAAAGCAGCGCCTGCACAGTTGCTGGTTAAATTCAAAAACACCAACTCGCTGACTTCTCGTATCCGTGAAGTGTTAAAGAGCCAGATTGGCGAAGAAATGCCGACACTCAACGATGTCGCTTCGATGTTGTACCTCTCTCCGCAAACTTTGCGTCGCCGCCTGGCTGCGGAAGGCAAAAGCTATCAGGGTGTGAAAGATGCCTTGCGTCGTGATGCGGCCATTCACCTGTTGCTGAATCCGGGTTTGACCCTGGAAGATGTCGCGCAGCAGGTCGGCTTTAGTGAAACCAGTACTTTCCACCGTGCCTTTAAAAAATGGACCGGGGTAACTCCAGGTTTATATCGCCAGTTACACGGTTATCACTGATCACAACCGATTTTTTCAGTTTCTCTCTATGCCCAGGTTCCGACTTGGGCTTTTTTTTATTGACCAAAAACATCATCTGACCTGACCCGTTCTCATCATTGCACTTCAAAAATTAATCATTACACTCAAAAAAGTATAAAAAATTTAAAGTCATAAAAGGGAAATGCCATGAGCGAGGCTTATATCATCGATGCCATTCGCACACCACGCGGAAAAGGAAAAAAAGACGGTTCACTGCATCAAGTGAAACCGATTAGCCTGTTGACCACCTTGCTGAATGAACTGAAAGACCGTCATCAACTCGATACTTCCAAGGTGGATGATATTGTCCTGGGCTGTGTTACCCCGATTGGCGACCAGGGTGCCGACATTGCCAAAACCGCAGCCATTGCTGCCGGATGGGACAATGATGTGGCTGGAGTACAGATCAACCGCTTCTGTGCATCAGGCCTGGAAGCCGTGAACTTGGCTGCGCAAAAAGTCCGTTCGGGCTGGGAAGATATTGTGGTGGCCGGTGGGGTCGAATCCATGTCGCGCGTGCCGATGGGTTCCGATGGCGGTCCCTGGGCACTCGACCCTGAAACCAATATGGCCTGTGACTTTATTCCGCAAGGCATTGGTGCCGACCTGATTGCCACCATTGATGGTTATACGCGTTCGGATGTCGATGCCTTTGCTGCCGATTCACAAAAGAAAGCCGCTGCAGCTCAAGCCAACGGTTTTTTTAACAAATCAGTGGTCCCTGTCAAAGACAAGGCAGGTGTGGTAATTCTGGACCAAGACGAATTCATTAAACCGACCACGACAGCAGAAGGCCTAGGCAAACTCAATCCAAGTTTTGCCATGATGGGACAGATGGGTTTCGATGCCATTGCCCTGCAAAAATATCCGGAAGTGGGTGCAGTCAATCATGTACACCATGCCGGAAATTCATCAGGCATTGTCGATGGTGCGGCTGTCGTGCTGGTGGCATCCGAAAAAGCCGTTCAGGAACAAGGCTTAAAACCACGCGCCAAAGTATTGTCTACTGCACTTGTAGGCACTGATCCGACCATCATGCTGACCGGCCCTGCCCCGGCTGCACGTAAGGCTTTGGAAAAAGCCGGTTTAAGCATTGATGATATCGACCTGTTTGAAGTGAATGAAGCTTTTGCAGCTGTGGTGATGCGTTTCATTAATGAACTGAAGGTTGATCCGGCCAAAGTCAATGTCAACGGCGGTGCAATTGCCATGGGACATCCACTGGGTGCAACCGGTGCCATGATTTTGGGCACACTACTGGATGAGCTGGAACGCCAAGGCAAGAAACGTGGTCTTGCAACGCTGTGTGTCGGTGGTGGTATGGGCATCGCAACCATTATTGAATTGGTATAAGGAGAACAAAAATGAGCGCAATTCAATTTGAAAAAAATGCCGAAAATATCGTGATTTTGACCTTAGATTCTCCAAACCAGTCTGCCAATACCATGAATGCAGATTTCCGCGATGCTTTAACCGAAACTGTAGAAAAATTAAAAGCCGATGACAACATTGCAGGCATCATTTTCCGCTCGAACAAAAAAACCTTCTTTGCCGGTGGCGACCTGGATGAGCTGATTCAGGCCACCCCTGAACATGCCACAGAATTCTTCAACATGATTGAAGACATGAAAGCCAAGCTGCGTTATATCGAAACCCGTGGCATTCCCGTGGTTGCAGCGCTCAACGGCACGGCACTGGGTGGTGGTTGGGAACTGGCTTTGTGCTGTCATCAGCGTATTGCACTGAATGATGCCAAAGCCAAATTCGGTCTGCCTGAAGTGACGCTGGGTTTATTGCCTGGCGGTGGCGGTATTGTGCGCATGGTCCGTCTCTTGGGGCTACAAAATGCCTTTCCTCTGCTCATGGAAGGCAAGCAATTGGGTGTAGAAAAAGCCAGATCTTTAGGACTGATTCACGACACAGCCGGTTCTGAACAGGAGCTTTTAGACAAAGCCATCGCCTGGGTCAAAGCCAATCCGAAGTCTATGCAACCATTTGATGTAAAAGGCTATAAAATTCCGGGCGGTACGCCATCTTCACCAGCGATTGCACAAATGCTGGCCATTGCGCCTGCCATGCTGCGTGACAAGACCAAGGGCTGCTACCCAGCACCTGAAGCGATTATGGCGGCAGCGGTAGAAGGTGCTCAGGTCGATGTCGATACCGCTCTGACCATTGAATCACGTTACTTTACCTATCTCGCCACCGGTCAGATTTCCAAGAACATGATCGGCACTTTCTGGCATGGACTGAATGCGATTAAATCCGGTGCCAGCCGTCCAAAAGACATTGCCAAATGGCAAGCCACTAAAGTCGGCATTTTAGGTGCCGGCATGATGGGTGCAGGCATTGCCTATGCTACAGCCTCTAAAGGCATTGCCGTAGTGCTGAAAGATGTGTCTATTGAAGCGGCTGAAAAAGGCAAAGCCTACAGCCAAAAACTGCTGGATAAAAAAGTATCGCAGGGCCGTTTAACTGTCGAGAAAAGAGATCAGGTTTTAGCCCTGATTCAGACAACCGCAGATGCTGCGGACTTGCAAGGTTGTGACCTGATCATTGAAGCGGTATTTGAAAATCCCGAACTGAAAGCCAAAGTGACGCAAGAAGCGGAAAACTATCTGGTCGATGCTGGTGTAATGGCATCCAATACCTCAACCTTGCCCATTACAGAACTGGCTCAGGCTTCTAAAAATGAGCAGAACTTTATTGGCCTGCATTTCTTTAGCCCGGTCGATAAAATGCAGCTGGTTGAAATCATCAAGGGCAAAAATACATCCAATGAGACCTTGGCCAAAGCCTATGACTTTGTACAGCAAATAGGTAAAATCCCGATTGTGGTGAATGACAGCCGCGGTTTCTTTACCAGCCGTGTATTTGGCACCTTTGTTCAGGAAGGTCTGCGCTTATTGGCTGAAGGTGTGCATCCGGCAAGAATTGAAATGGCTGCGCTGAAAGCGGGTATGCCTGTGGGTCCACTGGCCATTCAGGATGAAGTTTCTTTAACCTTGTCTGAACATGTCGCCAATGAAGCGCGAAAAGCTTTACAGGCTGAAGGCAAAGACCTGCCGCGCTCAGCTGCGGATGACGTGATTCACAGCATGATTCATGAGTTCGGCCGTAAAGGCAAGTCTGCCGGTGCAGGCTTCTATGACTATCCGGAAGGCGGCAAAAAGCAGCTTTGGGATGGCCTGAAAAAATGGCAGCAAGATACCGACATTTCTGAACAGGAAATGATTGACCGCTTCCTGTTTGTGCAGTCACTGGATACCTTGCGCTGCCTGGAAGAAGGAGTTCTGGAATCGACGGTTGATGGCAATGTTGGCTCTATTTTCGGGATTGGTTTTGCCCCTTGGACCGGGGGTGCTTTGCAATTTTTAAATCAATATGGTTTAGAAAAAGCCCTGCTGCGTGCCAATACCCTTGAAGCCAAATATGGCGCACGTTTTAAAGTGCCTCAATTGCTCAAAGACAAGATTGCCCAAGGCGAAAAAATTTAAACTTCATCCTATAAAAAGAGAGGCGAAATGCCAGTGTTGTCCCATAATTGGATTTTATTTCAGCACCGAATAAATATGATGACATTTTATATTTAAATATTTGATATTTATTTATATTTAATTTTTTCATAGCCTTGTCTTTTCTTTAAGAGTTTAAGTCACTTTGTGTAGGCTGGACCCTACTTTTGAAAGACCAAAAGTAGGCAAAAATCTTTATTCCCCATACACGACGTCCTGTCGTGATGGGGAATGTGTGGCATCCTTGCCACACTCACAAATCTAACACCTGGAATTCAACTGTGAGACAGCAGTGAGCCCAATGCTTCTCTTTTTTACCCTTGGGCATGCGGATTGTTTGAACCAAAGAATCTCATCTGCTTTCGCAGGGCTTTTATGTTATAAAGTTACATAAGTTTTAAATTTTTTTATTTATCTGGTGGGTAGACCTCTTATGACAAACAACTCTTCTCCTGAAAAATCACCGTGGGGTTGGAAAGCCGTTATTATTGTTTGTATTTTAGGTGCATTATTTATGGGCATCTTTTATCTGGCCATAAGCAATGAACCGGACTACATGCCAAGTCAAAAACGTAATCAACCTACTGCACAACAGCAGCAGTCTTCAGCGTCTGAACCTACTGCGGCTGAAATGCATATGACTGAAGAAGAACATGCACATATGACAGACCATGCCGAAGCATCAAGTGCACACAGTCACTAAAGCATTATCGGCGTATCAAAGCGGGCTTTATCACCCGCTTTTTTAATGTCATTTCAAATTGATGCGTTTTGTACACTTTTTTGAGCCTTTAAATAATGGTCAATTTGCACCAAGGCGGACTGCACTGCTTTGGCTTTACCCTGCGGCTGCAGATCGGTACCTTCTGCATAAATAAAATCGACATCCTCAATACCGACCAGCCCCAATACAGCAGTCAAATAAGGTGTGACGGCATCGGTTGTCAAACCTTGATGAATACCGCCTCTTGAACTGAAAACAGCCGCTTTAACCCCTTGAATTAATCCCACAGGTGCTGTTTCAGTATATTGAAAAGTGACACGTGCCCGTGCAATCAAATCAAACCAGTTTTTCAACTGAGTCGGCACATTCAAGTTATACATCGGCACCGCAATCAGCAATAAATCACAGTGCTGAAGTTCCTGAATAAATTGATCCGACAAGGCAACGGCGCGCTTAATCTCAGGTTTTTCATTCACCTCGCCTCGCAGGGCCTGAAACAGTTCCAAGTCCAATACCGGCAAATGCATCGCAGCCAAGTCATGTTCAATGACCTGATCTTCAAAACCCTGCTGCTGACGCGTCTGTAAATAGGCATCTATCAGCTGATTGCTCATGGATTGACTCTGCATAAAACTGGATTTAAGCACCAAAATTTGACTCATGATCTGGCTCACTCTGTTCATTGAGCACAAGATTAGCATTGCCAAATTAGATGCAAAAGCGATAATAAATCATCACATTGATTCCATACTGGAAACAAAAATGCGCCTTACGGATCTGAAAAGCCTGAATGCCTTTATGACTGTGGTTGAATTAGGCAGTTTTACTCAAGCGGCTGAAAAATTGCATCTCACCCGTTCTGCCGTCAGTAAAATGGTCGCCAAGCTGGAACAGCAAATGGGCGCTGTGCTGCTGACCCGCAATACCCGCCATGTGACCTTGACCGACGAAGGTGCAGTATTTTATGAATACAGCCAGCGTGCTGTACAGGAACTGCTGACCGCCGAAAATCTGCTGGACAGCAGCAGTCAACATATTCGAGGCTCATTACGCCTGTCCATGCCTGTTTTATTCGGTCAAAAATTTATTGTGCCGATACTGAAAACCTTGTCCGAACAACATCCTGAATTAAATATAGAACTGTCTTTTAATGATCGGCGGGTCGATTTAATTGAAGATAATTTTAATCTTGCTATTCGAATTGGCCATCTGGAAGACAGCAGTCAGCTGATTGCAAAAAAGATTGGCCAACATGCAATGTGGCTTTGCGCCACACCACATTATTTAGAACAGCATGGCACCCCGTCATCGCTCACGGACTTAGAACAGCAACATCTGATTCGCTATGCGAAATCAGGTCAAATGCAAGCTTGGCAATTTAAAGACCCAAATCTGAAAACCATAAAATACAGGCCAAATGGCAACATCCAGATGGACGATATGCAGGCTATTTTAGACTACACTTTAATAGGTGGTGGAATTAGCTGGCTTCCATCGTGGCTGATTCAGCCTTATCTGCAATCAGGGCGATTGAAGCACTTGCTTGCAGATCATTCAAGTAACGACTATCCCATTCAAATTGTTTGGAAACAATCACATTTTTTGCCATTACGCATCCGTATCACCATTGATCTGATCGCTCAATCACTACAGCAGCATCTGACTGATGCTTAACCACTGTGATAAAGATGATTAAAGTTTCAAATACATATCAATATGCGCAATGCCGCAGTCCAGATATTCATCGCCCTGCACCTGAAAACCAAGACCTGCATAAAACTGAATGGCATATACTTGCGATGACAGCTTTAAAAATTCACGCTGTTCGGATTTTGCTTGTTCGATAATGGCTTGCATCAGTAATTTACCGATACCCAAACCGCGATGTGACTTCAATACCGCGACACGGCCAATGCTGTTGTTTTGCAATAATCGCGCAGTCGCAATTGGCTGATTCTGATCATAAACTGCGAAATGCAGCGACACGGCATCTTGCGCATCCCATTCTTCTTCAACAGGAATGTGTTGTTCCTGAATAAAGACCTGCTCACGAATCAGTTTGGCATCGTTTTGCAATTCATCCCAGCTGCCTGAACGTATTTTCAATTCTGTCATTGAAACATCATCTTCCTAAAAAGCAGTTTTAACATTGCTATATCCATTTTAAATTAACACTTGCAGCCAATATCCTGCTGATCCCACTGATCATTTAGCAACAATTCCAGAGAATGCTTTTGAATGCCATACATCTGTTTTAAGGCCTGAATCTGTGCCAAAACCTGTGGGTCAGGCTCACGATAATCTTTGCGTTTGGTGGCCAGAATCATCTTGTTTTTACTGGTATGTTCCAGCGCCACAAATTCAAACACCTTGGTTTCATAGCCATAGGCTTTAAGCAATAAAGCGCGAATGGTATCGGTCAGCATTTCAGCCTGCTGTCCGGCATGAATGCCAAATTGCAACATCGGTTTCAGCACTTCAGGGCTTTTTAGCTGTGGACGCAATTCTTTATGACAGCACGGCGCGCACATGATCATTTGTGCATTTAAGCGAATCCCGGTATGAATGGCAAAGTCGGTTGCCACATCACAAGCATGCAGCGCAATCATGACATCGAGATGTTCCGGCTGATAGGTACGGACATCGCCCTGGAAAAAATCCAGTTGCTGAAAATCGGAACGCTGCGCAACGTCCTGACAAAACTCCACCATTTTCGGATTCAGCTCGACCCCGGTGACAAAAGGCGTCTGCCCGTGTTTGGCCAGATAATCATATAAGGCAAAAGTCAGATAGCCTTTGCCTGAACCAAAATCCACCACACGCAGTGCATGATCGTGTTGCTGAATTTGATCCAGAGCACCTGAGAAAATTTCGACAAATTTATTAATCTGCTTCCATTTTCGTGCCATGCTCGGAATAATCTGCGCGTTATGGTCGGTAATGCCGAGCGGTTGTAAAAAATAGCTGTCCTGATCGACATAGCGATGCTTGGCACGGTCATGGCCTTGCTGGGTCTCAGCAGGATTCACTGGTGTACCGGCCTTTTTACTGTTGCTCAGCATGGCTTTTTTCTTGTTCTTTTTCAGTTGCAGTTCTTCGCCCGCAGTAAACAGATTGGCCTGCTTCGATTGCGCCAACAATGACTGCACCACGGGCACCGCTTCTGCCAAAGGATAATTTTTAGTGACATCCTGAGTCTTGTAACGGTACAGACAACTGAGCACTGGCTGGTTTTGCAGTGAAATGACTCGCAAGGTCATTTTCTCCAAATGCTCCAGCTCACCTTTATACTGGCTAATAATCATTCGATCAAAACTATGTGTTTCAATGGCTTGCTGAAAAGCGTCTAAGAATTTTTGTTCCTGAATAAAAGGAGAAGCCGGTTGAGACATATACATCACTCGAATAAATTAAGCCATCAGTTTAAAACTTCTTACTTTAAAGGTAAAACTGCATTACTATACAAGTGTATTTTTTAATTATAGAAAATAAATAATGACAACTTCCCAGCTGCAGGCTTACGATCCACATGAAGAAAAAATCAATGCGATCAGTCATGCTTTTGGCGCACTCCTAGCGCTTATCGCCAGTATTTTTATGCTGATCAAAGGCAGTGATTTACCGCTCGGACAATTTATTGGACTGTGTGTGTATGCATTCAGCATGATTTTACTGTTTTCTGCATCTAGCCTGTACCATTATGCCGAATCGCCACAACGTCGTGGCTGGTACAAAAAACTGGACCATACTGCCATTTATTACCTGATTGCGGGAACCTATACCCCGTTCCTGTCCATTGCCATTCCTACAGCCAAGGCACAATATTTATTAATCGCCCTTTGGTTGATTGCCGCCATTGGCACACTATTCAAATTGGTTCTCATTCATCGTTTCCAGAAAATTTCACTCATCGCCTATTTGGTCATGGGGTGGCTGGCTTTACTGGTTATGGATGATATGCAACACTTTTTAAGTACCCCAGCATTAACCTATCTGATCGTTGGCGGGCTTGCTTACACCGTGGGTGCATTGTTTTATGCGCTAAAAAAGGTAAGATACACGCACGCTATCTGGCATATTTTTGTATTGATCGGTGCAGGATCACATTTTCTGTCTATCTATCTTTACGTGATTTAATCCTCTCATTCTTCATTTCAGTGACCCTGAGCGAGTTGAGTAGAGAAGATTCTTCGTTGTTTTTTTAAAAAATTACGCCTTTTTTAAAAAGATTACGCTTTTAAAATTAAGTTTTTTTATTTTTAGTAAGTGTAAGGTCATCCATGGCGTCATCAGATTCTATCGCTGCTTCAGAAGAAGCCGCAACCAATTCAAAATTCCGCGTTCTTACTGCAAGTCTTGTCGGTACAACAATCGAGTTTTTCGATTTTTATATTTACGCAACGGCAGCAGTCATTATTTTTCCACATCTGTTCTTTCCAGCCAGCACAGACCCCACCACGGCAACCATTCAGTCTTTAGCCACCTTTGCGATTGCCTTTATTGCGCGTCCGATTGGTGCTGCCCTGTTTGGACATTTGGGTGACCGGATTGGCCGTAAGGCAACCCTGGTCGCAGCCTTGCTGACCATGGGTATTTCGACCGTATGTATCGGTTTATTGCCGACTTATGCTCAAGTGGGTCTTGTTGCACCGCTATTGCTTGCTCTTTGCCGTTTAGGTCAAGGTCTGGGCTTAGGCGGTGAATGGAGTGGCGCGGTTCTTCTTGCAACTGAAAATGCACCTGAAGGTAAACGTGCCTGGTACGGCATGTTCCCGCAACTTGGGGCACCAATCGGCTTTATCCTGGCGACAGGTTCGTTTATTACCCTTGGCGCATTGATGTCGGAACAGGACTTTATGCAATGGGGCTGGCGTATCCCGTTTATTTCAAGTGCGTTACTGGTGATCGTGGGTTTATGGATTCGCCTGAAACTGCATGAGACACCCGCCTTCCAGAAAGTATTGGATAAGCAGAAAGAAGTAAATATTCCGTTCAAAGAAGTGTTGACCAAACACTGGGGCATGCTGATTCTCGGTACCATCGCTGCCATCTGTACCTTTGTGGTGTTCTACCTCACCACGGTATTTGCCTTAAACTGGGGAACCACCAAGCTTGGTTACACACGTTCTGAATTTCTGGAACTGCAACTGGTTGCCACTTTATGCTTTGCTGCATTCATTCCACTTTCTGCCGTGTTTGCGGAAAAATTTGGTCGTAAAGCCACTTCAATTGGCGTATGTATCGTTTCAGCATTGTTTGGCCTGGTGTTCTCAAGCATGCTTGAATCTGGCAGTACGATTGTCGTCTTCCTGTTCTTATGTATTGGTCTAGCGATTATGGGCTTAACCTATGGCCCGATTGGTACGGTACTGTCTGAAATTTTCCCGACTTCAGTTCGTTATACCGGTTCGGCATTAACTTTTAACCTTGCTGGCATTTTTGGGGCGTCTTTTGCACCCCTTATTGCAACCAAGCTTGCAACGACATATGGTTTATATGCCGTGGGTTATTATTTAACCGCCGCCTCTCTTCTTTCACTGCTTGCCTTCCTGGCCATTCGTGAAACCAAAAATGAAGATGTAAACAACCAAGTTTAATTTCATCCAGACATAAAAAAAACCAGCATTATCCACGCTGGTTTTTTTATAGTTTAAACCTGCTCATCGCTTAAAATCTGTTGATAGATTTCTTCAAACCTGCTTCGCTCTCCCCCCGCATTGTAGTAACTCGAAACAATCCAGGTGACCAGCTGACGGTAGGTTTCCGTTCCGTATAAATGATCCAGCAAAGCTTCCACATTATTGTCATTAAAGCCAAAATCACCAATTAGGTGCTGAAACTTTTGATAAAACCTGCTGGCAAATGCGGGTGTATTGACCACATCGCTTTCGGCTTGCAAAAAAGCCTGTTGCAAAGCGAGCAGGCCCATTTCCAGCTGTGACGATTGCGCAGCAGTTAAATCAAAAAACTGTCCCACTTCCTGCGAAAAAGACATCGGCCTCTCCTCATTCTTGTTTTATTCAATGCTTATTATTTTATCGCATGTCACATATAGGACAACCCATTATTGAGCCTTAAATCAGCTCAATAATATCAATGGTCGGCGGTACCCGAAAACGAAAAGGCACACCCACCATTCCTGTGCCTACAGTCACAAAAACATCTGCATTTTCATGTTGGTACAACCCTTTTTTATGTCCAAGAATGGAGACTTTTTTCATGATGTAATTGGTCAGCCAAGGCAGTTCCACCTGTCCGCCATGAGTATGCCCCGACAGCATAAGAGGGCGTGTCGGCAATTGCGGTACCATATCCACCGTATCCGGGTTATGCGACAAAATTACCCAGGGTTTGTCTTGCGGCAAATCCGGCATATAACGCATATCGGTTTTTCCGGCCCATAAATCGCCCACGCCCAGCAACCTGAATTCATCAAATTCAACAATTTGACCTTCGATATCAATCACGTTATTCACTTTAAGCGCATGTTGCAATAATTGTAGAATCGGCGGTCCGGGATACTGTTCGTCATGATTGCCGTTCACCGAATACACCGGCGCATTGATATTTTGTAAAATGGCCAGTTCATCTGCCAGTTTGTTTTCCGGTTCATAGGTCCAGTCCCCTGCGACCACCACCAGATCGGGATTCTGCTGATTAATTTTATCGACAATAATTTTCAGCTGGCGTTCATGCCCGGAAAACAGTCCGATATGTAAATCGGCAATCAAGGCAATTTTGACGGGGCTTTGCAGGTTTTGTTCCGGATTGAGCTGGTATTGCAGGGTTTTAACCATGACATGCTGAGGTTCGATAAAACGGGCATAAATCAGCACACAACTCAGCAAGAAAATAAACACCGCCTGGTGAATAGAGTAATAGCCACTCCAGCCGGCATATAAACTAAAGAAAAACAGCGGAAACAGTAAATAGGATAAGTAAAAGGCCAATAAATGTACAAATGCCTTAAAGGGATGAATGGTTTCTGTTCGGGTTTGGCTCAGCCAGGCCTGTGCAATACCCCATATGCCAAGTACTGCAAAACACAAGTAAAAATAAAAAATGACTGAGTGTGAATCCCACATATTATCTTCTCTAATCTTGACGCTGATATTACATCATTCATCTATTACGATATTTATCTTTTCACAGCTCACAATTATACTCAAACCAATTTTTGGTATTGTTTACACCTTATGACGCGATCTTCTCATCAGCACACCCACTTACACAGCGGTCAATCACCTGGCACGGCCAGCTATAAAACCACTGTATTATTAAGTTGCAGTCTGCTGCTGGGGATTCCGGCATGTTCCACCCTTCCCAAACAAATACCGCAGCCAGTTGAATATTCATTTGACACCAAAACCGAACAGACCTCCCTGGCTAAAATCATTTTGCCCTTGAGGGAACAAAACCCCAACCTGACCGGCTATCATGTTCTGTACGACCCGCTTGAGGCATTGGCGGCACGTATCCATTTAATTGATAAAGCAGAAAAAACTTTAGATTTGCAATACTACATTTGGGACAACGATAAAATTGGTGCGCTGGCCCTGCACTCTATCATTCAGGCAGCGGACCGGGGCGTAAAGGTCCGCTTATTGATGGATGACAACAATGCCAAAAAGATGGAAGGCATTTATCTGGCACTGGATCAGCATCAGAATATTGATGTGCGCCTGTATAATCCTTACCGTTTTAGACATTACCGTGCCATGGACATGGTGCTGGATTTAAAACGGATCAACCGTCGCATGCATAACAAAAGCTTTATTGCAGACAACCAGATTGCATTAATTGGTGGTCGCAATATGAGTAACCAGTATTATAACGTCAGTGACAATTATCAGTTTTCCGATGTCGATGTGATGCTGGTTGGTGCTGCATCGGATGAAATTATTCATTCTTTTGATGAATACTGGAATGACGATTATGCTTTTCCGGTCAAGCAAATTGTTAATCCAAACCATTATTCCTTGCGTTTTGACAGCCTGAAAAAACAGCTCGAGGAACACTCACAAAATATTACCGTGCAGAATTATCTCGATTTAGCCACCCGATCTCATGCTTTTGAAAACTGGCTCAATAACAGCATTCAATTTGACTGGGTCAAAGCGGAAGTGGTCAGTGATTCACCAAGTAAAATCCGCGCAAAGGCCAAAAAAGAACAGCATCTGAATTTTCAGCTGATTAACCGTTTAGAAAAGCCCCAACACAGTGTCGATATTATTTCCGCTTATTTTGTTCCAGAAAAAAAAGGCGAAAAGATGCTGAGTGAGCTGGCTCAAAACAATATCAATGTGCGGGTACTCACCAATTCCTTTAAAGCCAATGATGTAGCTTTGGTGCATGCCTTTTATGGCAAATACCGCAAGGATTTACTTCAGAATAATGTCCAGCTTTACGAGTTTCTGTCTGCACCGGAAACCGAAAACTTGAATGCCCATACCCAGGAAATTGCGGAAAAAGCCAAAGTCAGCATCAAAGGTTTAAGCCGTTCCAGCCTGCATGCCAAACTGATGGCCATAGATGAGAAGCAGGTTTTTATTGGTTCTTTTAATTTCGACCCACGCTCTGCCTATTTGAATACCGAAATTGGCGTATTGCTGGACAGCCCGAACCTGGCCAAAGAGATTCATTCCACCATGGACCAGAACCTGTCTAAATATGCCTACAAGCTGGTGTTAAATGCCAACAATAAAATCAACTGGCAAATTAAACGTCATGATGGCAGCATCAAAACTTATCAGAAAGAACCCAAGATGAAATGGTGGCAAAAAGCCGGTGTTAAAATCATTTCCTGGTTACCGGTTGAAGGCTTTATGTAAGCCTTCAGGACTGCTTGGACAGAAGTGTTGCAGGTGACGCCTTCAGGACTTTTTGCTGTAAGCGGGCCAAGCCTTCGATCATTTGCGTTTGCACTTCTTCAGTCAAGCTTTCAACAGTATGCCCTTGCACAGAAATTGCCGGCAATGCCATTAAATGTGCAGTGACTTTGGGCATTTCCAGCACTTTTTTGACATGGTCGGCAAAGCTAAGATCTCCAACAAATGGCGCGATGGTATCCAGTTGCCCATCCTGATTCACATAACAAATCAAACAAATTTGCACCGGACGATTGGCGTCAATGGCAGCCCCTAAAATACGTCCATAGATTTTTTTAATTTTACTGCCATCCGAAGTGGTGGCTTCCGGAAAAAATAACACCGGAATATCGCGTTTTAAAAAATTGGTAATTTGCTCTTTAATTTTAATTGAATCACCAGAACCCCGCTTAATAAATAAGGTACCGCCGCCCTTGGCCAGTTTGCCCAGAATCGGCCATTTTTCAATTTCCGCTTTGGCTAAAAAGAACACCCGTGCCCCTGAACCCAAAACGGCAATATCCAGCCAGGAAACATGATTGCTCACCCACAGCGCGGGTTCGCGTGGAATTACCCCATGCACCTGAATTTCAAGGTTAAATACTTTGCATAATTCGCGGCAGAAATGCTGTACATAACGCGTATTACAGGGATTATTCGGGTCTTTATATAAACGATGGCGAAAAACCAGATAAAATCCCTGAATAATTGCCGCTAAACCAGCCAATAACTTTTTGCTATATAAGAAAAATTTAGACAAGCCATTTAACGATGAACTTTCAGTTAGGGGGGATTGAGTCATAGATGGATCACTAATTATTAGCTACAACGTTTAATCATTTATTTACTGTCATTCTATACTGTTCATTTTAAACTTGCATTGATCATAAAAATTTAAATCAGCAATTCACTTTTTAAAATCAGCAGACAGAGTCAATAAATCATTTATTTTTATCATAAATAAAGAGATGAAATAATGTGCTAAAAATTAAAAAAAAGATTCGGATACATCTCCGTGATTTGCTGCTTTTAATCACTGCTTTTTAGAAGTCCCTGCTCATAAAAACACGCCCGGGACTGAATATCTTGTTACGATGCTGTGTTAAGTTTTTGCTATTTTTCCCTCTGCCTGTGCATTTTCAACTAAAATAAAATTTTAACGCAGTAGAGATCATCGTTAGTGGAATATTTTGAGCAACATCAGGGTGGTGAACGAACAATCTTAGTGAGTGTATCGGTACAGCTATTAGACGACCTTGATGCAGAAGAATTTCGTTTACTGGCAGAATCTGCCGGTGCTGAAATTTTGGAACATATTAGCGCTCAACGTATTAAACCCGATCCCAAACTGTTTATCGGTTCTGGCAAGGCCGAAGAAATTGCTGCGCTGGTACAGGACCTTGAAGCCAACCTGGTTATTTTCGATCATTCGCTGACCCCCGCTCAAGCGCGTAATTTAGAAAAAATCATGCTCTGCCGTGTGGTGGACCGTACTGAACTGATTTTAGATATTTTTGCGCAACGTGCCCGGACCTATGAAGGTAAATTGCAAGTCGAACTGGCACAGTTACAGCACCTTTCCTCGCGTTTAGTGCGTAGCCGGAGCAATCTTGACAGTCAAAAAGGCGGGATTGGCTTACGCGGCCCGGGTGAAACCCTGCTGGAAACAGACCGCCGTTTACTGCGTATCCGCATGGGGCAACTCAAAGCCAAACTGGATAAAGTTCGCCAAACCCGCATGCAAGGTCGTGTTGCACGGCAAAAGGCCGCTGTGCCGACCGTCTCTTTAGTCGGTTATACCAATGCCGGCAAATCCACCCTGTTTAATATTCTGGCCAAGAGCGATGTTTACGCGGCAGATCAGCTGTTTGCAACCTTGGACCCTACACTGCGCCGTCTGGAGTGGGATGGAATTGGACGTTTGGTTCTGGCAGATACCGTGGGTTTCGTGCGTAATCTCTCGCATTCTTTAGTCGAGTCCTTTAAGGCAACGCTCGAAGAAACACTGGAAGCCACCTTGCTGCTGCATGTGATTGATTCCAGCAGCCCAGACATGCTGGAACAGATTGAAGCGGTAGAGTCGGTACTCAAGGAAATTGGCGCCAATGTGCCGGTCCTGCGCGTCTACAATAAAATTGATGTCAGCGGTGAAGATGTCAAAATTGTCTATGCCAAACCGCACATGCCCGATCGGGTTTATGTATCCGCACACACAGGCAAAGGTTTAGACCTGCTGCGTCAAGCGGTGCAAGAATGTTTGATGGGCCAGATTCAAAGCTTCGAGCTGAAGTTAAAGCCTGCCTATGGCAAATTACGTACTCAACTGTATGCCTTGAATGTCATTCAATCTGAACATTATGATGATGTAGGTAATCTGCATTTGCATGTGATTATGGCGCCACAAAAGCTGGAACAGCTGATTAAACAGGCACATTTACCTATAGATGAAATTCTGGGGCACAAGGCTGCACAATTTAAACGGCCGCTTGAGGAATTTGAAATAAAAAGATAAATCAGTTAAAACGTGACAAGTGTAATTATAATTGTTGGTAAAAATGGACTGGATAAAAACAATCGACTGGCCAGCTTGGATTGGCACCCTGGCATTAATCATCTGTTTCCGTGAAGGCGCAGTATGGTTAACCACACAATTTCACCATCCTGAGCTGGGTAATCTAGTGGGCTTGATCAGCCTATTGGCGACTTTATTCATTTGGAGAAGTTTCAGGAAATTACCCAGTCGCCTGGTCGATACCAATAACAAGATCATGAAAGAAAGTGCCTTTGCCTTTTTGCCCATTAGCGCAGGGTCCCTGATTATGCTGACTCAAATGGGCAGGGAAATGCCGGCTTTTCTACTGGTCATGTTTGTCAGCACCCTGATTCCATTGTGGATCTATGCAAAAATGTCCAAGCGCTGGTTATAGGGAAATTATATGTTTGCAGTACTCTCCGGTTTTTTCATTACCCTGATCGCCTATCTGGTCGCAAAACCGATCAATAAACGCCTGCCGCAAATTCCGGTCATTGTGATTGGCATGTTTTTAATTATTGGCTTGTTGTTCTTATTCGGAATGCCTTATGAATCCTATATGGCACAGGTCAATCCGCTTTTTAATCGCCTCTTGGGCTATGTCACCGTTGCATTGGCCATTCCCCTAGCCGCCATGCGTTATGATGATCTGCCGCTAAAAGCCATGCTCGGAATTCTGGTGTTTGCCAGTATCAGTGCAGTCGCGTTACCGATGGGACTTGCCTATTTATTGCATATGACCGACTCCAGCATTATGGCCTTTGCTACACGTGCCGTGACTACACCAATCGCCATTAATATTGCCACGCTGTTACATGCACCTATAAGCATGGTGATTCTGATTGTGATTTTATCCGGCGTGATTGGCGCTGCCTTTTCGCCATTGATCTTGCGTCATATCAATGATGAACGCGCTTCGGGTCTGGCATTAGGTCTGGCCGCGCATGCCATTGGAACAGCACAGGCATGGCAAAGAGGCAGTGTGGCAGGACGCTATGCCGCTTTTGGCATGGCTGTGAATGCTGTATTTACTGCCATATGGCTGCCTACATTTATACTGTATTTACAAAAAATGTGACCAAATAGTCATTTGCATTAATAATGATTGTTGCCTGTCAAAAATACGCCTAGTATCAGGAATACTGTTAGTGGAATGAAGGAACATTCAAATGGTCAAGATGAAACTTACTATTGCATTAATCTGCTCAACTTTAGCGAGTTTTGCCCTAGCTCAAGACCTTACAGGAACGTGGAAAAATATTGATGATAAAACCGGTTCATCAAAAGCCATTCTTGAAATTCGTCAGGAAAATAATGGCACTTATACCGCACAAGTGGTCAAAGTCACTCCGCGTCCTGGCTATACGCCCAAAGAAATTTGCGTCAAATGCCCGGCACCTTATACCAATCAGCCCATTCTAGGCATGGATGTCTTGAAAGGTTTAAAACACGTAGAAGGACCCAACTATGCGAATGGTAAAATTATCGATCCGCTATCTGGTCATATCTACAGCATGAAAGCGAAATTAAGTCCAAATGGTAAACGCTTGACCCTGCGTGGTTATGTCGGGGTTTCAGCATTAGGCCGTAGTCAGACCTGGATCAGGAACGACTGAATATGACAAAAAGCCACACTATGTGGCTTTTTTCTTCACTGATATTTAAATAATTCACATTATATTTCATTTTTATGAAACAGTGGGTTGACTATTTTTTAAACGATAACTATATCTTTATATAAATTAAAAAAAATATTTTCCACACTTACAGGAATTGATATGAAGAAAAATCTATTATTTGTTGCTTTTGCCAGTTTAGTTTGTAGTGGGAACGTATTGGCAAATGATCTTAGCGGAACATGGAAAACCATTGACGATAAAACAGGCTCATCAAAAGCCATTCTTGAAATGCGTCAAGAAAGCAATGGAACTTATACGGCCAAAATTGTAAAAGTCACTCCTCGTCCGGGTTATACCTCAAAAGAAACCTGTGTAAATTGTCCAGCACCCTATACCGACAAACCCATCTTAGGATTAGATATTTTAACCGGCTTGAAACCTGCCGGGAATAATCAGTTTGTAAATGCCAAAGTTCTTGACCCGCTGAACGGTAAAATCTATAGCGGCAAAGCAAAGTTAAGCCCGAACGGTAAACGTCTCACTCTACGCGGTTATGTCGGTGTGTCTGCGCTTGGCCGTAGCCAGACATGGATTAAACAAGATTAAATGATACAGATTACAGCTCAGCATAGATGGGGAGCATGGTACGAATGAGCACTTAAAAACTTTATTCCAAAGACTGCTCAATTTCGTATTGCTTCCCCCCACTTTAAATAAGTCATCAGGATGGCTGACTTATACAGATGAGGAAATCTTATGAAAAAAATAGCAATCACCACTACATTTTTTGTAGCACTATTCAGCAGTTTTTCAATTTTTGCTCAGGACATCATTGGCACATGGATACAAATTGATGATAAAACCGGTTCACCTAAAGCACTGATTGAAATTCAAAAGCAAACCGATGGATCCTATGCCGGAAAAATTATCAAAGTAACGCCACGCCCAGGCTATACTCCCCGAGAAACATGTTTCCAATGTCCACCCCCTTATACCAATCAGCCAATACTAGGGTTAGAAATTTTTAAAGGCTTAAAACAGGTCAATGGAAATAATTATGCAAATGGTCGTGTACTTGACCCTTTAACCGGGAAAATATATGGCTTGAAAGGACGGATGACCCCGAACGGTAAACGTCTTATTTTACGTGGTTATGTAGGAATTTCTGCTTTGGGGCGAACTCAGACCTGGATCAGGAACGACTGAATATGACAAAAAGCCGCACTATGTGGCTTTTTATTCACTGATATTTAAATAGTTCACATTATTCTTCATTTTCAGGACCCCCTATATTGACTAATTTCTAAACACTCCTAATATGTTTTTATAGATTAAAAAAATTATTCAGCACAACCGTAGGAAATTAAATGAAAAAAAATATCTTACTTACTGTTCTTGCCAGTTTAGCTTTTAGTGGAAATCTATTGGCACAAGATCTATCTGGTACATGGCAACAAATTGATGATAAAACCGGTTCACCTAAAGCAATTATTGAAATTCGTAAAGATGCAAATGATATTTATACGGGTAAAATTGTAAAAGTGACACCTCGCCCAGGGTATACACCTCAAAAGACATGCAACAAATGCCCGGCACCCTATACCAATCAACCGATTTTAGGTATGGATGTCCTCACCGGGTTAAAGCATGTAGAAGGTACGAATAACTATGAAAAAGGCCGTGTTATCGATCCTTTAGCCGGCAAAATTTATGATGCCAAAGTTCGACTGAACACCAATGGAAAACGGCTTACCCTACGTGGTTATATCGGTATCTCGGCATTGGGTCGCAGTCAAACCTGGTTACGGGTCGATTAATCCAAATCTCTGTTTTTAATTAAAAAGCCACAATATAGTGGCTTTTTATCCAAATCGGCTTAAAACTGTTTGCTTGACTCTAGAGTATATTGACTAATTACTTTATCTATCTAATATATCCGTTAATCAGAAAATGAAAGATTAAGTGAGAGTCTTATATGCAAAAGAATCTATTGCTGGCTGCTTTTGCTGCTGTACTTTTCAGTGGAAATGTTTTCGCTCAAGACATTTCTGGAACATGGCAGCAAATTGACGATAAGACCGGTGCTGCAAAAGCAATTATTAAAATTAATAAAGAAAACAATAATACATTTACCGGGAAAATTATTAAAGTTACTCCTCGCCCAGGTTATACTCCACGAGAGACATGTAATAATTGCCCAGCACCCTATACCAATCAGCCAATTTTGGGTATGGAAATTCTAAAGGGCTTAAAACATGTAGCTGGAACCAATAACTACGAAAAAGGCCGTGTTATAGATCCTCTAGCGGGTAAAGTTTATGACGCCAAAATCAGACTGAATGCAACAGGCAAGCGTTTAACCTTAAGGGCTTATATGGGTATTTCCACCTTAGGACGCAGCCAGACCTGGATCAGACTGGATTAAGTCCCTGTAAATAAAAAAGCCACAACATGTGGCTTTTTTATTATGGCTTAGCTCGAGGATGACATGACCGGATTATCGACTTTAAATAATTCTTTATCTTCCAATCGATACGCAATCAGTTGATTTCCCCAAACACAGCCCCCATCCACATTCTGAATCTGTGGCGTAATGGTTTTCCCTTGTAATCCAGCCCAGTGTCCAAAGATAATTTGATGGGTTTTGGCCGCTTTGGACTCAAAGTCAAACCAGGGCTGAAAGCCTTCAGGCATAGGATCATCCAGCGAGTCTTTAAAGCAGAACTCCATTCGACCTTCTGCATTGGTTAAACGCATACGGGTCAAATAATTGGTAATACAACGCAAGCGCGCATTGCCTTGTAAATCATCTGACCAAAGATCAGGTTCCGTACCGTACATTTCTGCCAGGAAAGCATCCACTACAGCAAAATCATCATGAGCAATGACCACTTCTATTTCTTTTGCCAATGCTGCAGTTTGTTCTGCTGACCAAAGGCAAGGAATACCGGCATGGGTCAATATGGTGTGCTCATTCGGGAACAGGCATAAAGGCTGTTTACGCAACCAGTCAATTAAATCATCGCTATCAATTGCATCAATTACATCACGGGTATTGTCTTTTTCTTTCAGCTCTTTTAAACCACGTGCACATGCCAACAGGGTTAAATCATGATTGCCCAGTACTGTCGCTGCCACGCCACGGTCTACAAGTTTTTTAATAAAGCGCAGTGCACCCAGCGAGTTTTCACCCCGTGCCACCAAATCGCCTGCAAACCAGATAAAATCCTGATCCGGATCGAACTTGATTTCTTTCAGCAAGCTTTTTAAGGCTTCAAAACAGCCTTGAACATCACCGATCACATAATTATATCGAATATTCGAATCTGCCACTTAATCCACCATTTGATCTGCTAATGCAACAAATTGAGCCAAGGTCAAAGTCTCTGGACGTGCCATCGGATCAACACCTGCTTTTTCAAATCCCTCTTCAACCAGCATGCCTTTTAAACTGTTGCGCAAAGTTTTACGACGCTGGGTAAAGACATGTGAAACCAGACGGGCCAAGGCTTTTTCATTTTTAGCCACAATCGGTTTAACATCGTACGGCTCTAGACGGAACACCGCAGACGTCACTTTTGGAGGAGGATTAAATGATCCCGGCGGGACTTCAAACAGGAAAGTCGGTTTGCAGTAATACTGGATCATCACCGACAAACGACCATATTCTTTGGTATTGGGTGATGCAGTAATACGGTCAACCACTTCCTTTTGCAGCATGAAGTGCATGTCTTTGACTTTGTCGCCAAACTCCAGGAGATGGAACAGCAGCGGTGTCGAAATATTATAAGGCAGGTTACCCACCACACGTAGCGGACGGCCTTCCTGAAATAACTCAGTAAAGTCGTATTTCAAGGCATCGGTTTCAACAATGGTCAAACGCTCAGGATGTGGTACACGGCCTGGCAAGCCTGCCGCCAGGTCACGGTCAAGTTCAACCACAGTTAAGGCATCACATTCACCAATTAAAGGTGAAGTCAATGCCGCAAGACCCGGACCAATTTCAACAATGTTATCGCCAGAACGTGGGTTCACTGAACGGACAATTTTGGCAATGACACGTTGGTCATGTAAGAAGTTTTGCCCAAAACGCTTACGCGTGTGATGCCCTTCATCTTTGGGGTTTAAGGCATTAATCTGATACATAAACATTTCCAACGTGTAATAAAGACAAGATCATTGACGCGCAAGTTGAAGCGCCAAATCCACAGCCACATGCAAGCTTGAGCTTTTTGCCAGACCTGTACCTGCAAGGGAGAGTGCTGTGCCATGATCGACAGAAGTTCGGATAAACGGTAAGCCCAAAGTAATATTGATGGCTTCACCAAAACCCTGTGATTTTAACACAGGTAAGCCCTGATCGTGATACATCGCCAGTACGGCATCAGCATCTTTTAAATTTTCCGGAGTAAATAGAGTATCCGCCGGCAAACTTAAACTCATGTTGATACCTTGTGCGCGATAGCTTTCAAGTACAGGATTGATCACCTCAATTTCTTCCATCCCCAAATAGCCATTTTCCCCTGCATGCGGATTTAAACCACACACCAGAATATGTGGATGATCAATCCTGAATTTGGTTTTTAAATCGTGGATTAAGATATCAATCACCTGATGCAAGCGTTCAGGCGTGATCGCATCAGGTACATCACGTAAAGCCAGATGCGTGGTCACCAGTGCCACCCTTAAAGTCTTGGTAGCGAGCATCATCACCACGCGATCAACACCAGCAAATTCCTGGTAATACTCGGTATGCCCGCTAAAATGGATACCCGCTTCATTGATAATGGATTTCTGTACGGGTGCAGTTGCCACACCGACACTTTTACCCGACATGGCATAGTCTGCCGAACGACGTAATTGTTCTAATACATAGGCAGAATTTTCTGTATTGAGTTGGCCCCAAACCACTTCAGTATTTAAGGGAATATGTTCCACATACAGTTGTCCTTGAGCAGCAGACTCTAATTGTCCTTGATATTCAATTAGTTCAATTTCTTTTTTTAATAATTCAGCACGCTTTTTTAATAGATTGATATCTGCCAAAACGACAATAGGACGCTCATCAACACGATCAGCCAAACTTAAACAAATATCCGGACCAATACCAGCAGGTTCACCACTCGTGACATATAAAGGAAGCATAATTCATCCAAATAGGGCTCAATGTTCAACATTATAACGCGAATGCCGGACAAGAAAGCTGAAGCTGTGCAAAACACTTATAGATCAACTGACTTAATCAAAAAAACAACTCATCATTAGCCATACACTGATATTTTTCACTTTAATACTTCAATAAAAACAAAATTGTAAATTTTCATCATCGCTTGCTAAAAATACCAAAAATACTGAATGGCACAGATCCTCAAGTCGATAAAATTGTTTCTATTGCTTTTAAGAAGAACATGCAAACTTCACAGTTGCAGAACTAAAAGCCAATATTTTGATCTTCATTTACCGCCCCCCATTTTAGATTCCCCAACACTTCCATTTTAATCCTTGTTCTTTTAAAATATAGCGCTTGAAATTTTATATTTTCATTGTGGTTCTCCTGTCTTTCAGGTAGAATTCGGTCTCCTTTTGTTTGGACAGCTTCCATAGTCCAAACCAACTATAATAGGTAGTGGTTTAATGAAAACTCTCAGCGCTAAGCCAGCTGAAGTTCAACACGACTGGTACGTTGTTGATGCTTCTGGCAAAACTTTAGGTCGTCTTGCGACTGAAATCGCTCGTCGTTTACGCGGTAAGCATAAAACTTCTTATACTCCTCACGTTGACACTGGTGATTACATCGTTGTGATCAATGCTGAACAAGTTCAAGTGACTGGTAAAAAATCACTTGATAAGAAATATTATCGCCATACTGGTTTCCCTGGTGGTATTCGTGAAACTAACTTCGAGAAGTTAGTTGCTCACAAACCAGAAGAAATTTTCCAACGCGCTGTAAAAGGCATGTTGCCAAAAGGTCCTCTTGGTTATGCAATGATCAAAAAAATGAAAGTGTACGCTGGTACTGAGCATCCTCATACTGCTCAACAGCCACAAGTTTTGGACATCTAAGGGATACAGCACATGGCTACTAACTATGGTACAGGTCGCCGTAAGACCGCAACTGCACGTGTTTTCCTATCAGCTGGTACTGGTAAACTCGTAATCAACAACCGTTCTTTAGAGCAATATTTCGGTCGTGAAACTGCTCGTATGGTTGTTCGTCAACCTTTAGAGCTTTTAGAAGCTACTGAAAAATATGACCTTTACATCACTGTTGCTGGTGGTGGTATCGGTGGTCAAGCTGGCGCTATCCGTCACGGTATTACTCGTGCATTGATCGCTGCTGATGAAACTTTAAAACCTGCTCTTCGTCAAGCTGGTTTCGTTACTCGTGATGCTCGTGAAGTTGAACGTAAGAAACTTGGTTTACGTAAAGCGCGTAAACGTCCTCAATTCTCTAAACGTTAATTCGTTTACCGAATCGGACAAAAAACCCTGGATTATCCAGGGTTTTTTTATGGTACTTCAATTTTAATCTGGGTGAATATTTTCATCCTACTGTTCATGCACATCCTTACCCCACACACCTTCATGGCACCAGAAAGATTTGGTGAGATAATAATTCGCAAGACCAATCAAAATAAACAGTGAAACCATCGCCAGTTTGATTAACATCTTGTTTTCCTCCCGCTATTTTTTCTTATCATCTTTTTATCTTAACCCCAATTGCGCTTTTATGCTTCGTGCTTTTTAGCTTGAATTTTAGTATCCTATTCCATTCATTTATCACTGTTTCGGATTATGTCAATCGAAAATGCACATCTACAAGGAATTACGCTTTACAGTCATGCGGATGATTTTCGCTCCCACTGGATACGCTATGTACTTGCAGAGAAGCAAATCAAATATAATCTAATTATTGTAGATGAAGAGGATGAAGATCTGGCCAGTCTCAATCCCTATAATCAGCTCCCCATGCTGATTGAAAATGATTTAAAATTATTTAATTCCAGCATTATTTCCGAATATCTAGACGACCGTTATCGTCAAAACAAACTCTATGCCGATGCACCGATGCCACGAGCAGAGCAACGGCAATATATCTGGCGTTTTGAGCAAGACTGGTTAAAACTGGCGGATATTATGCTGTGTCATCCAGATACCCTGAATGAAAAAGAAAAAGCGAAAGCTCAAAAGCAGCTCAGGGATACACTGATTTCACTTACGCCATTATTTCAGTATTTTCCCTTTTTTATGTCTGAAAACTTTACAATTTTAGATTGTATGCTGGCACCTATTTTTATACGGTTAAAGGCCATGGGTATCGAATTGCCTAAACAGCATTGCCGTCCCATTCATCTATATTGTCAACGAATTTTTAGCCGGCCTGCATTTGCCATATCTTTAACGATGCAGGAAAAAAACCGCTACAGCGAATTTTTAGTAAATTAATCGAGCAACATCATGTCTGAACAAGAATTGAATCTCACCCCTACCCGACCTTATTTAGCACGTGCTATCTATGAATGGATTTGTGACAATAACCTGACCCCATATTTATTGGTTGATGCGACTCAGCCTAATACCATGGTACCGGAACAATTCATTCAGGATGGTCAGATTGTTTTAAATATCGTTCCTCATGCCGTGCACAAGTTACATATGGGTAATGAGGCAATCACCTTCTCTGCGCGTTTCGGTGGCGTTTCACGTGACATCTATGTACCTTTAAATGCAGTACTGGGTATTTATGCTCGTGAAAATGGACAAGGTCTATTCTTTGATCCAAATGAATATGAAGGTACCCAAATTACTGAAGATACATTAGAATCAACCACAACTTCAGAAGAAACTGAACAACCTAAGAAAAAACCGAGCCTACGGTTATTAGATTAAAATAAGATGGAGCAAGTGAATGGCTTTTGATTTAGTACAATATTTTGCTGAGCAGATTAACAATCAAAAGCCTCAGCTTCTCGAGCACTATTCTAGAGAAGATCGCAAAATTCATCTGTTAGAAATTAACGCGCTGGTATTAGGTAAACTTATTTCACTTTGGCGCACCGATGATAAAAAAGTTTATCAGGAAATCTCCTCACCAGATGATCTTTTTATTCAAGAGATTGCACGACATCTCACGACATCTTCAAAAAATCAGTCTCCCTTGCCTAAAAATGAACTAGAACCAACAGTAACTGAAATATTAAAATTACAGTTGGCAGAATTAAAACAACTCAACGATATTGGAAACCTGAATATCATAGGCTTACGTGAACTGATTTTAGGACAGATTGAACATTTATCTGGCCAGGCTTCCGATTGGGTTTGGTCAACAAACGAGCTAACAGAATTAAAAGGCTCTAAACCGATTAAGCAAGAAGAGATATCATTAGACTCAACAATGAAGGAGTTTAATCAAATGGTCAGCCAACAATACCCACATGACGAAGCAAATATCAGCCATGAAGTGGTAAATGCCCCAGTTCCAGCATGGTCAAAAGTATTTGAACCTATTGTAGCTATCGTCATTCTTTGGATTTTATATAGCGCAGCAACATCTATGTTTAATTAAGAACATTCAAGTTGATATTCAACTTAGATTCTCAAATGAAGTGCAACAGAGATTAAATTATTGGAAGGAAGCAAGATGAGCTAGCATTTTGCTTCCGACCGACCAAAGTCAAAGTTGCATCATGAACTACACTCATCTTACCCAAGAAGAAAGATATCAGATTTATACTTTGTTACGTGAAGGTTTTTCTAAACGTTATATCGCTTGGAGACTGAATCGCTCACCTTCAACCATTTCTAGAGAAATCAAACGTAATCGAGCGAGAAATGGCTATTTTGCTAAACATGCCAATAAAGTAGCTCGAAGACGGCATTGTCCTAATCCTAAAAGAATCCCTTGTGAAATATGGGCACATGTCATCTCTTATCTTGATCTTCAATGGAGTCCTGAACAGATTGCTTCTCGTGTTCCAGTCAGTTTGCATTCAATTTATCGCTTTATACGGCAGGATAAAAATAAGGGCGGTACACTCTTTCATAACCTACGTTTCAGAAATCAAAGAAAGAGGAAATACGGCTCTCCTGAAACCCGTGGTCAGCTGAGTAATCGTAAAAGCATTCATGACAGACCTATTGAGATTGAGCAGCGGACTCGCTTTGGTGATTTGGAAATAGATACGATTGTTGGTAAGAAGCATCAGCAATCATTGGTCTCTATTGTAGATAGGAAGACAGGTTATTTATGGCTGAAAAAGTGTAGCTCACGCAAGGCAGAGGAAATTTGCCAAACAACCATCAGCCTTCTTGAGCCGATCAAAGATCAGCTCAAGACGATTACTGCAGATAATGGTAAGGAGTTCAGCCTGCATGAGTATACTGCTCAAGAATTAGAAATAGACTGGTATTTCGCTGATCCTTATAGCGCTTGGCAACGAGGCACGAATGAAAATACCAATGGCTTAATCAGGCAATATATTAAAAAAGGCAGTAATTTAAATGCCTATACGGATGAATATATTGCAGAAATCACTCAACGTTTGAATCATCGCCCAAGAAAAAGACTCGGCTTTAAAAGTCCGAGTCAGGTATTATGGCAACAACATGGTGTTGCACTTCAAATGCTAATCTAAGTTATTAAAAAGGTAGCATGATGACTTTCATCCTACCTAAAAAGGACTTATTTCAACAACTGTAAAATATACTGCAAAAGCCCTTCAATCAGTTGCTTAACAATCGCATCCTGGGTATCTGGATCGATCGTTGACGCACTGCCGTTGTTCTCGTTCGCTTGTGTAGGGGTTGAGTTTGCTGAACTTGCAGAGGAAGATTTAAACTTTTTCTGCAAAGCGCTCAGCTCATCTGCACTGACTTCTTCGGCACATTGGCTTTCTGCATCCCAATAAGAATAGGCAATTTTCTGATTCGCTTTCACGGCACTTGCCTTTAATGGCAAATTGTAAGTATTGCGCTTCTGGTCTTCGGTTAACTGCGGAAAAATGTTGATTCCGGTCAGATCTTCCAGGGCACAGATACTCATCACCTGCACTTTGGGTGCAGTATCTTTTAGGGTGTTGTCGGCATAGTACACCCCTGCCGCCCCTGTTTTTGGCATATAGATGGCTTTATAGGTTGCTGTCGGGACGATCACCCCATTACCTATAGTTTTCAGTTTTTTAGCTGAATACACCGGTCCCGTTACAATATAGACATCCTGCTTCTGCTTGGTCACAATGGCGCGAGTCGCCTCTTCCAGCTCCCGCCACACCTGCTGATTGTTTTTCGGGGCCTGCGGCACCATGTTGGCCAATGAGAAGCTGTCAAACTGGGCATCTTTATTCGGCATGTCGGCATTCGGTGCCATGTGTCCACGATCATAGCCCGAAGCTTTATAGTCGGCCAAGGTCGCACGATATTCTGTTTTTAAACGTGTTTCTTCATGGAAGTTGTCTTCACGTGGAATTTTCTGGCTCAAGCGCTGCGGGGTCAAAGCTTCCGCCACCCACAAAGGCGTTTTCGACACCCCCGAATACATCACGTTAAAGCCATTAAAGCACAGCGGAAAGGCATTTTTAGTCAGGCTTTCCTTGGCCAGATAAGGCGGAATATCACGGTAAAACTGATCCAGACAGGCCGAGTTTGATGCAGATGGCAAGGAGACCAGCTGTTGAATTTTTTCCTGTCCAAAAGCAATTGCAAAGCTGCTGGTCGCCACTACCCCCAAAACAATTTTTAAACTATTCTGATTTAAAATTTGCATCAAAGATTGACCGCTTTTACCTTTCTTCATTGCCATTTTGAGCCGAACCCCTATTTTTCACGAGCTTAACAAGCAGTGAAAATGAAGTATATGTAGTAAATTTTATTTGCTTAACATTTAGACTAAAACTGTTCAACAAAAGCACAGTTGTTGTAACAGTCTGTCTCATTTTCTAAAGCTTTTATAACAAGTCTTAATAGCTTTACGTATGTTTGATTGAAAAACCGATCATGCTTATGACAAGGTAAAAATACGCAAAAAATCTGAATAATGATTGCTACGGAGTATTTTATGCATTTTAAGCTTTTAGGTTTAAGTCTAGTCACAGGAATGATAAGTGCAACTGCATTTGCAGAACCTGCCATTCAACCGGGCGATACCTTAGAAAGTCTGTCTAAAGTCAAAGTAAACACGACGGTAAATGGTCAGGCCGGTTCCATTGAAAATTTGGTCGCCAGTGGTCAGATCCGTATTGTGGAGGCAGGGCAAGTTGCAGATCAAGAGATTGCAGCTGCGCCAGTCAGTCAATCTACTGCTGATACACCAGTGAACGCAGCGAATATGCCTCAAGCAGATACCACCCCTGAATCTGCAACTATCGCACCGGCAAATATCGCTGGTGTCGCTGCACCCCAGGAAGCCTTTGCAGCGACTCCTGAAGCTGCACCACAGCCAGATGATGCAGTACAAGCAGCCCCAGCGACTGAGGTGACAGATACTCCGGTAAATGCATCTCCCGAAATGCCAGTGGCAGACGCAACAGAGAACTAATCACACTCTTGTTCAGGCTTTCATCCTCCAAATAAAAAACCAAGGATTTTCCACCTTGGTTTTTTATTGCCTGCAATGTCTAGCGCCTAGATTTCGATTTGACTACCTAATTCAACCACACGATTGGGAGGAATCTGATAAAAGTCACTCACCGGACTGGTGTTACGCTGCATCGAAATGAACAGCTTTTCACGCCAAGGGGATAAGCCGTCGCCCACTGTATGAATCAGTCGATCTCGGGAGATAAAGAAGCTCATCTGCATCATGTCAAACTCAAAACCCAATTCCTGATAGGCCTGTTCCAGTGCTTCAGGAATATTGGGTTGATCTTTAAAACCGTAATACAGTGAAATACGATAGAAACGGTTATCCAGTTTTTCAATTTTACTCCGTTCTTCCTGCGTCACATAAGGAATGTCACGGGTATTCACGGTTACCATAATATTCAGCTCATGCAAGACCTTATTGTGCTTGATATTATGCAGCATGGCGTGTGGCACGATATTCGGTGTACCGGTCAGGAATACGGCTGCACCTGGAACAAATTGTGTTTCAGCACTCATACCAATACTTTTGATAAACAGATCGATCGGCAAGGCGTCTTTTTCCAAACGAGCCAGCAAGATTTCACGACCTGCTTTCCAGGTCATCAAAATGGTATACACGGCTGCACCAATCAAAATTGGTACCCAACCACCTGCAATAATTTTTAATGAGGTCGATGCAACAAAGACCAAATCAATCAGCAAAAATGGCACGGCAAAGAGCAGAACCTTCCATACCGGCCAGCGCCAGAAACCATAAGCCAGAAATGCAATCAAAATGGTCCCGCACAGCATAGTCATGGTCACGGCAACGCCATAAGCACTGGCGAGATTGGCACTGTTTTCAAATAATAAAATCAGAATAATGACCGAAATAAACAGCACCCAGTTAATGAAGGGCAAATAGATTTGCCCCTGTTCAACATCCGAAGTGTGATGCACGGTTAAACGGGGTAAATAACGCAGCTGGATGGCCTGATTGGTCATGGAAAAAACACCCGTAATCACGGCTTGCGAGGCAATGACTGCTGCTGCGGTTGCCAGACCAATCATCGGATACAATGCCCAACCGGGAACCAGCATATAAAAAGGATTGGCAATCGCATCCGGATTACGTAGCAGTAACGCCCCTTGTCCTGCATAGTTTAAGAGCAGGCAAGGTAAAACAATAATGAACCATGCCAAGCGAATAGGCAGACGACCAAAATGTCCCATATCGGCATAGAGCGCTTCCCCTCCGGTCATGGTCAGAATCACCGCACCCATAGTCAGAAAAGCAACATAAGGCTGATGCACCACGAAATTAAAAGCCCAATGCGGGCTGATCATGGTCAATACAAAGGGGGTTTGGATAATGCTCCATATCCCCACGGCACCAATGGATAAAAACCAGGCCAAGGTTAAAGGGCCAAAAAATTTGCCCATGGTGGCAGTACCATGCCGCTGAATAATAAACAGACCAGTTAAAATTCCAATCGCCAAAGGCATAAGCCACTGGTTAAACATGGGTGTTGCAATACTTAAGCCTTCAATTGCCGACAACACGGAAATGGCAGGCGTAATAATGCCATCGCCAAAAAATAACGAAGCACCAATAAAACCCAATGCAATCAGATAAATTTTCTTGTTGTCTGCAATACGTGTGGTTCGTAGGTTCAATGCCAATAACGACATAATCCCGCCTTCCCCATTGTTGTCTGCACGCATAATGATGGTGACGTATTTAAAACTGATCGTCAGCATGATGCACCAAAAAATCAGTGATAAAATTCCAAGAACCGATGCCTCGGTAATAGCCAGATGCGCTGTGAGGAAACATTGCCGGAGGGCATATAATGGGCTGGTGCCAATGTCTCCAAATACCACCCCAAGCGCTGCAAGGGTAATCACAGGCAAGGCGGCTTTTTGTGCAGTACTTTGCATATTTCGTCTTCGTTTTGAACACTATTTTTTCGCAATGATATCACCGAGCAAAAACTTTTGCTCTAAATCAATTGTTTCAACTTGGCAGAGCAGCTTTTTTTCGCTATTATCGCGCTCCAATGGTGAGGTGTCCGAGTGGCTGAAGGAGCACGCCTGGAAAGTGTGTATACGTTTGCGCGTATCGAGGGTTCGAATCCCTCTCTCACCGCCAAATTCGATGTTTACGGTAGTGTGCCGTAGTGTAAAAGGCTTAAACTTCAATAGTTTAAGCCTTTTTTATCGTATCCTATTCAGCAAAAATACCCAGCGATTCTAAAACCGTAAAAATAAACGGGGAAAAATCGTCAAGATTGAGATCTTTATATTATCTACTACGGCTTAATAAGCTCAGACCAGGCTAGCGGATGTAATATTAAGCAGCCAACTTCGCCTCTATATAATTGATATTTAAAAAGGATTCAAACAGAAAACAACTGAGCAACTGCTTTTCTATTTCACATGGTTTTGAAACATTATTTATCTTCAAAATATTTCTGACATCCCTGAAAAAATTCCTCATTGAAATTCATGGCGGGATCGTCTTTGTCATCATCGCATTGATCTACAGATTTAAGATGGTCTTGTGCATAGCGATAGCCGTAATACTGTTCGCTCCCTTCTTGAAAACCGCCAAATTCCTCTTTTTTCATGGATTGAACATACAGCAATGCAGCAATAACGATAAGGATAAGTACCACTACAGCAATGATCATTTTGGCCTGTTTTGTCATCTTATGTATTTCCCTTTAGCCGATTAATAAATAATACCCATCAAACCCTCTAGCCAGAAAAATCCGTTTATCTTCAACGATGAAGTGATAAGAACCGGAACCTTCATGCAAAACACGCAAAAAATGCGTTACTTCTGTTGTCTGATTGGATTTTCAGGCTGTTCATTCGGCTTTTTTTGCGGATTGAATGTTTCGATATGCTGGTCCGGTTGGTCCGGTTGAGGGTTAGGTGGATTAGGGTATTTCTGCTGATCAGGATTTTCAGTTAAAGGAACAGGCTGTTTTTGCTGGTCTGGTTGTGGGTTATCTTGTGCGGTCATGTTTATCTATCCTGTGCATTGCTATTGATCGCTTGCGCTACATCAGCATTAATCTACACCTTAAAGTTCATTCACTAACGCCAGCTATGTTTCAATTTCCATCATTGTAAATGTAATGTCTCTAGATAATTGATCTGCAACAACTTCGATGTAACCCCCTTCACATTGATTACCAAAAGCCATCAAAGCTTGGGATTTCATTAACATGTCACATAAATGGCACAATTTCTGCACGCTATTATTTCGAGTCCACAAACTAAACAAAACTATTGAAATATGATCATATAAATGCAATATTTCCATGATAACAATCATATAACAGAGCCTGAAGTCGACCTATACAAGCACATTGAACACATAGAAAAACTGCTATTCGGGAGTAGATATGAATACCAGCAATAATTATGTCAAACAAATCAAGAATGCTAAACGTGGTGGTTATACTCCAACAATTGCCAAGGATATTAATAAACATAAAATTCAAAAAGCCCTCCGACTGATCGAACAATGGCGCAAACTCGCCGACGAACTTAAACCACAAATGCAAATCGATATGGCTTTAACCCTGGAAGAATGTGCTCAAGACCTGGACCAGATTTTAAGGAGCAAATAACCGGTTCAATCGCAACAGGACATGAATGTGAATAGCGGATGTAGAGGGTGATGGAGAATAGCCGGTTCCATTCACCCGATCCAACCGTTCATTTTTTGGCTTGCGTTTTCAAAAAAAATCGCTATTATTCTCTGCACGTTGCCGGCATAGCTCAGTTGGTAGAGCAACTGACTTGTAATCAGTAGGTCCACAGTTCGAATCCGTGTGCCGGCACCATTTTATACTTAGCCTCGCTTTTTAGTGGGGCTTTGTTGTTTTTGCACTTAGCTTTTAAAAACTAAAATATTGCTCCATGCTCAGGCATTCTTTTTCGCACTGATCTGTACATAATTGACCAACCCATCCTGATACAGCTGCTGACAGAGCTTTGCGGTCATGCGAATCTTAAAGGCATCCATCGCTGTGCCCTGCTGCGGCAATAGCTGCAAATGTTGCACATAGCTTACAAATCCCTGCAAAACGGCTTTGGATAAATCCCGAATTTCAATGTCGCTAAAATCATGTTGCTGCAAGGTCTGCTCCAAGAGCGGTGCGGTCATTAAATGTTCCAGATTCACATCAGCAGCCTTGAGCAGCCATCTGTATTTTTGCTGTTGCAGTCCATTTAAATTCGACCATTGCTCGGACAGCATTAAATAATGAAAGCCCAGTCGGCCTTGTGAATTTAAAACACTGCCGACTGAATCGAGAAATGAATTCAGATTGGAATGATAGGCAGCATCAATACACAGCACCACATCAAAGCGCTGTTTGAAAGAAATCTGCTTTAAATTTAAAAAGGATTGCGGGTAAATGGCCGCAATGTGCGGAAAATGTTTTTGAATTTGAATGACACAACTGGCTTGTAATTCTACCGCTTCAATATGCTGAACCCGATAGTGCTGTTGCCAGTACAGCAGGCTTGCTCCCTGGCCACAGCCTAAATCCAATAAACAGTCATTTGAATTTAAAGCTACTGCTTGCGCCAGTTGATCTGCCAATTGGCGGCAAGCTTCTGGATAGGAAGATCTTGCATCCTCCCAATAGCCCAGATTGCTCCAGGCGAGGACAGCATCATCTCCTAACTGTTTGGCATTGATTGCGTATTTATGTTGAGGAAGTTTCTGCCGAATCGCTTGAAGCCATTTCATGTCTTAGTAGCCGAGTTGTGGGGCAACCTCAACTTTAGGTTTTAATCCAACAAACGGCAATGGGGCATTCAGAATTTCCGCAATATTCATTGCTGAAGTCACTGCCGATTCCAAAAGCGGCAAACCATCACAAGACCAGGAACCACAATAGTACACTTTACGGTTTAGATCTTTATGACGGGCCTGCAGCTCTTTATTTAAAGCTACGGTTTGTGAATCCACCACAGCACGGGTTAAGGTGACTGACGAGATGATTTTTTTCGGGTCAATCTCCGTCACCGGCTGCCAGGTCTGGAACACTGGATTTTTACCGACCAGACTCGGCTCGACCGAATTCAGCCATACGGTAAACTGCTGACGGGTAAATTTACGATCCATCATATAACTGAGTACCGCCCAATCTTTACGTTTGGGTGGCATTACGGTTTGGTCAGTGTGGATCACCAATTGGCCCTGTTCAAATTTGAATTTCTTTAACAGCGCAATATCATCTGCAAATTGTTCATTATTTAAAAACGTTTCAATTTTATTGGTCGGCGTGGCCACAATGACACGATCAAAAATGCGTTGCTCACCCAACGCATTTTCAACCACAACACCCTGTTCTTGTTCTTTGACTTGGGTAATGGCAGAACTGTCATGAATTTCAATGCCTTTAATCAGCTTGTTTACCAGTGCCGGTGTGCCCCCCTGAATACGCAGTAAAGCATCGCCATCCGTCAATTGACGCAAGAATGTCAATAAAGGTTTTGCCGGCCATTCGCCAATGGTTTTCGGGTTACAGGTACAAATGGTATACAGTACAGGCATCACTGCACCATGCCAGAACACTTCTTCAATATCATTATTATTGATAAATTCAGCCAGAGTAATCTCCTGATTCTTTGATTTGAAGAATCGGGTGATGGCCGCTTTCAGTTGCAGCATGCCTTTAACCATGCGCCAGCCATATTGCTGAATGCCTTTCCGGTTATTAATAATCGGAAAATTGCCAATACGGCTGCGTGATGTAGTCAACCAGGTTTCAGTGCGGTCTTCAAACAACCAGCTGCATGCCATATAGGTACGAACAGGAAAAGTGGGTATACCCAAATAGGTTGCCAAACTCAGGGTATTTTTCCACAAATGCGGGTTCATGACGCGTAAGGGCGCATCAATCAGGCCACCTTCGAATTTAATGCTATGGCTATCCATACCACGACCAGGTAACGCTTCAAAAATAGTAATGCTATGACCTGCATCTTTAAGAATTCTTGCGGTAGCTAGCCCAGCCATGCCACTGCCAATAACTGCAATATCCAAAATTATTATCCGTCAGTTACACATAAGATTCTTGAAATTATGAACCAAGCGAGATTAAAAGGTGGTATTAAAATATTCCAGAATGTATGTTTTTAACAAAACTCATCATGAAGCGTCTAAAGTAAAAAATTACCTTTATTTATATAGAAAAAACCTTTTAAAAAATTCAATAAATTGTTTTATTTTTCAAATATAAATAATAAAAAACCTTTAAAAAAAGCAATATATATTAACCGTTTTTATAACAAACGTTTTACAAAATCCTCTAATATTATTATGATACATAACGCAAAAACTTGATAACTCCATCACGTTTTCCTCAGCTCCAACTATACAAATATGCTGACAACAAAAAAATTCTGTTCGCAAAAAAGCCCCTCAATTTTTAGGGGGCTCTTTCTTTTTCACTCAGCTCCGATGAATACCGACTTAACCTGCAACCGGTATTTCACCGAATTTACCACTATTGAAATCATTAAATGCTTGAATGATTTCATCTTTGCTATTCATCACAAAAGGTCCGTAGCCTTGAATTGGCTCATTTAACGGTTGACCGGTCAGCAGCAAGAATTTGCTGTCTTGCAGTGCTTCAAGTCGAATATCGGCTTCGCCATCTTGAGCAAACATCACAATCGAGCTGTCTTGTACATGCTGCGTTCCGTTCAGCTGCATTTCGCCAGACAACACCACAAGCAGTACATTGTGATCCACAGGAACATGCAGATGCTGAACCTGCCCGGCTTTTAATTGGCCATCCCAGACATTGACCGGAGTATGGGTGGAAGCAGGACCCTGATGTTCTGCATGACCGTCCATATAGCGGCCGGCGATCACCCGGATATGCCCTGCACCGTGTTCAAATTCAATGACCGGGATGTCCTTTGCTGCAATCGCCTGATATTTCGGTGCGGTCATTTTGTCTGCTGCAGGCAGGTTGACCCACAGCTGTACCATTTCAAACAGGCCGCCTTTTTGGGCAAACTCAGCCGAATGAAATTCTTCATGCACCAGACCTGCTCCTGCCGTCATCCATTGCACATCACCGCTTTGAATGGTCCCGCCGCTGCCCGCCGAGTCCTTATGCGTCACTTCACCCTGATAGGCAAGGGTCACGGTTTCAAAACCGCGATGCGGATGGGAACCGACACCATGCTGCTGCATCGTTGGGCTAAAATGGTAGGGTGCTGCATAGTCCAAAAGTAAAAATGGACTGATCGCCTGCCCTAAACGGTCATAGGAAAACAGGTTTTTTACCGGAAAGCCATCACCCACCCAATGCATGTTCTGGTTACGGTAAACGCCAATAATTTTTTTCATCTTTTAAACTCCTATATTCTTGATAGGATGAACATGGACTTATATTAGTGCTTTCATTGTTCTGAATATAGAGTGACATTAATACACACTGTCCTACAAACAAGACAAAATGACTTTATCGAATAATCATCAAGTTTAAATATTTAGAAAAAAGCCTCATATTTATAAATTATCCTATTTTTATGATTAACCTTCTCGGAATCAGCACTTCCATTGTCCTATTTTGACACTTAGCATAAAAAATATCACGACATCGCCACACTTCTGTTTTCGGTTGATGTCAGGATGTTTTTCATCACAACAAGGAATAGGAAAATGAGCAAGCCTTACATTCGTTTAGATAAAGAGAATGCAGCGGTTCTTCTGGTGGATCATCAAACCGGTCTGTTATCACTGGTACGCGACATCGATCCGGACAAATTTAAAAATAACGTATTGGCCCTGGCTGCAGCAGCCAAATATTTCATTCTTCCAACGATTTTAACCACCAGTTTTGAACAGGGCCCTAATGGTCCATTGGTACCCGAACTGAAAGAGATGTTTCCGGATGCGCCTTATATCGCCCGTCCCGGTCAAATTAATGCCTGGGACAATGAAGACTTCGTTAAAGCGGTAAAAGCCACAGGTAAAAAACAGCTGATTATTGCCGGTGTGGTGACTGAAGTCTGTGTCGCCTTCCCGGCACTTTCAGCGCTTGAAGAAGATTTTGAAGTGTTCGTGATTACCGATGCTTCCGGCACCTTTAACCCTTTAACCCGTGATTCTGCCTGGAATCGCATGTCTAATGCCGGCGCGCAACTGATGACCTGGTTTGGAGCTGCCTGTGAATTGCACCGTGACTGGCGTAATGACATTGAAGGTTTGGGTACCCTGTTCTCCAATCACATCCCGGATTATCGCAACCTGATCAACAGCTATAACCAGCACAGCGCTCAAAAATAACCCTCGTCTTTTTAAAATAGGCGGTCTTCGGATCGCTTATTTTGTCTTATTCAATATCCGTTATCTGGCTGATTTTCAGCTAGAATAACGGTTATTCCCTGGTCCTGTTTTGAGCATGATGTATGCATTCATTTGATGATTATTATTACTTTTTCCTGGTGGTTAAACACGGGGGATTTAGTGCAGCAAGTGAAGCCAGCAATATCACCAAATCAAAACTCAGCCGACGCATTTTAGATCTGGAACACCAGTTTAATGTCAGCCTGATTCAGCGTTCCACCCGTCATTTTAAAGTGACGCCTTTGGGACAGGAATTTTATGAGGAATGTTGCAAGGTCATTGCGCAGGTCGAATGTGCCAATCATGTCTTGCTGAAACAGAAAAGCGAACCACAAGGCCTGATCAAAATCAGCTGCCCTGCACTGATGATGCATTTCCAGGTACGAACTTTACTCAACCAGTTTTTAAAAGATTATCCCAAAGTCCAGATTGAACTGGAGCTGACCAGCCGCCGTGTCGACCTGCTGCATGATGATATCGACCTGGCTATTCGCACCAATTTTCAGGCCAATGAAGACTCCAGCCTGATTGTCCGTGACGTGATTAAAACCACGCATTGTCTGGTGGCCAGTCCGGAACTGCTACAGGGACGGCAAATCCGGCATTTCACCGAATTGCATGAATTTCCAAGCATTGTTCTCGGTACGCAAAAATCACAATATTACTGGCATTTACACAATCGCGAACATGATGAGGTGATTGACATTCCGCTGCAACCGCGGATCAAAAGCAATGATCTGGCAGGGGTTTATTACGCGGTACGTGACGGTTTGGGCATTGCCGACTTGCCCTATTTGGCGGTTGAACAGGACATCCAGCAAGGCAGGCTGATTCATATTTTACCGGAATGGTGCTCAAATTTAGGTACAGTGCAACTGGTCTATGCTTCGCGTAAAGGGCAACGTCTGGTGATGGAAAAACTGATTGATTACTTGATCAAAGGTCTAAAAGATTTAGCCAGGGATCACCTCGGCTATACGCCTTAATTTTCAAACAATAGACATAAAAAAATCCAGAACCGAAGTCCTGGATTTTTTAGAAGATTATTTTAACTTGAGATTAGATTTTACCGATCAGGTCGATTGAAGGTGCAAGGGTAGCATCACCTTCTTTCCATTTAGCCGGACACACTTCACCTGGGTGAGCATGGACATATTGTGCAGCTTTCACTTTACGCAGGAGTTCTTGCGCATCACGGCCAATACCGCCAGCATTGATTTCGATAATCTGGATTTTGCCTTCCGGGTCAATCACGAAAGTGCCACGGTCAGCCAAACCTTCAGCTTCGATGAGCACTTCGAAGTTTTTTGCCAAGGTCCAGGTTGGGTCACCCACCATGCTGTACTGGATTTTCTTGATTTCCTCAGAAGAATCGTGCCAGGCTTTATGAGTGAAATGGGTATCTGTCGATACTGAATAGATTTCTACGCCCATTTTCTGGAATTCAGCATAATTATCAGCTAAATCGCCAAGTTCTGTTGGACAAACGAAAGTGAAATCTGCAGGATAGAAAAATACCACGGACCATTTTCCGATCATGTCCTGTTCAGACACCTGGATGAATTCACCGTTTTTATATGCTGTTGCGTTGAATGGCTTTACTTCAGTATTGATTAAACTCATGAGATATCCTCTAGCTCGTTTCTGGGATTGCTTATCTGGTGAAGCTAGAATACGAAAGTTTTTTAAATAGGTAAAACCGTACTTTTTTATAAAAATGATCGATTTTTTAGATTTAAAAATTCTATCTTATGCTCTGTTCTAATCGCTGTAGCCAATTTTAGCGTAAGAAGGAAACTGCGTAATTGAATGCCAAGCTGCATCAATCAAAGCCTGCTTATAGAGAATGGGAGAAGTACTGACTTTGCGTGATAACCAGGCACGGCAATAACTTTCAGTTGCACCCAGCATTAAAGAGAACAGCAATTCACGCGGAATTTTTGCAAGCTGTGCAAGGTCTTCATCTGTCTGCTTTTTCAGCCAGTCAAATACCGCCTGATTGCGTTGCTGGTTTTGTGCAGCAATTTCTGCGTGCTGCCCTGCCCCTAAACTCATGCGTGCCATAAACAGGAAGCGGGCAAAGTCAGGGTTCTGCACCACCCAATCGATATATTGGCCAATAATGACAGCCATCCCCTGCTGCACGCCTTGGGCTTGCTGTAATGCAGCTGTGCGCTGCTGCATCTGATCTTGTAAAGCTGCACTAAAAAGTGCTCCGACTAGGCCTTCCTTGTTTTTAAAATGATGATAAATCGCACCCACACTACTGTCTGCACGCTCACGAATCATTTCAATGCTGGTCGCTTCAATCGTGAATTCAGAAAAGCAGTCTAAAGCATGCTGTAGCAAAATGCGCTTCAGTTCGGCACGGCGTCCAGGATAAATACGGTGGAATAAATCGGCTTGCTGCATATCCATATGCTTCGATACATGATGAGAACAGGCAAAATCATAGACCATTTATTACCGAAAAGCAGTCACTTATGCCAAATAACAGAATATTATTCTGTATTAGAATGATTTTCTTAAAATGATAAGAAGGAATTCTCTGATGAGCCAAGCACTAAAAATATGGAACACATTGGCCAATAAGCCTGCCGGGAAATGGACATTTTCTAAAATGCTGTGCTTAAAAGCGCCTTATTTCAGCAGCATTTCACCACTATTTGAAAGACTTGAACCCGAATACTGCGAAATCAGGATGAAAAAGCACCGCGCTGTGCTGAATCATCTGGGCACGGTACATGCTATTGCCATGTGCAATATGGCAGAGCTTGCCGGAGGAACCATGACCGATGCCACCGTTCCTGCTACGCATCGCTGGATTCCCAAAGGCATGCAGGTGGAATATCTGAAAAAAGCCAATACCGATTTGGTTGCAGTTGCCACCCCGCTGCAAGCCAATTTTCCCTGGAACGCAGGCAGTGATTATCCAGTTCAGGTTGAAGTCAAAGATACCAATCAGGATGTGGTGTTCCGTGCCATCATCACCATGTGGGTTTCTGCCAAAAAATAAGCGTTCATCCTAAACTACTGATCAACCGCCCATTAAAAAACCCTCCACAATGGAAGGGTTTTAAAGATGACTTGCCGTTTTAATTAAAAGTTAGAACGGTAAATCATCATCTAGATCTGCCGGCGCAGCTGCTGCCGGTGCAGGCTGCTGTTTTGGTGCAAAACCGCCTGGGTTGTTGTTGCCATAACCATTACCCGGATTGTTCTGGTTGTTATAACCGCCCTGATTGCCATAACCGCCCTGGTTGTTATTATTGTTGTTATAACCGCCGCCTTGATTATTATTGAAACGTGGCTGGTTATAACCGGCGTTATCGCCACCTGCAGCTTGTTCACCTTGCTGACGGTTGCTATCTAACATTTGCATCTGTTCACCACGAATTTCTGTGGTGTAGCGTTCCTGACCGCTTTGGTCTGTCCACTGACGCGTACGCAATGAACCTTCAATATAAACTTTTGAACCCTTACGTAGATATTGCTGTGCAATTTCACCCAAGCGGTTATGCAACACAATACGATGCCATTCAGTTTGTTCTTTACGCTCACCCGTATTTTTATCAGTCCACGAATCGCTGGTTGCAATTGAAAACTGAGTCAGAGAACCACCATTTGGAAAAGTTTTGGTTTCAGGATCTTTACCTAAAGTTCCAACTAAAATAACTTTATTAACACCACGCATCAGACGTACACTTCCTATTTATTTCTATATTTTACTTTATAAGAGTTATGCTTAAATGGCTACCTCTTTACCCAACAACTGCGTTAAATCTTGTCGCGCAGCTTCATCTATCAGCTGTTTATCAATTTTAACATAAGCAAATTGCTGGTCGGACATCACCACAACCTCTTCAATACCACGAATCGCCAAAAGTTGAGAAGTCCACTCATCCGTTTGTTTTGTCTCGGGCAAGGCCAATACCAGTGAGGAAAGATAGCGCGGCTGGGCCAAGCTAAAGCTGATCAATAACCAGAGCACCGCGATCCCCGCCAGGATGCCCCAACCTATCGAGGTATTATTTAGTAACAAGAGTTGACCGCCAATCATGCCCCCAAAAAATGCCCCTAAAAACTGGCTACTGGAATTGATGCCCATAGCCGTGGCTTTAGACTGGATTGGTGCAGATTTGGATAGCCATGAAGGCAGCAAGGCCTCCATGACGTTAAAGGCAATAAAGAATAATCCCAAACCTGCCAATAAAACATATTTGGATTCATAGCCAAAAATCAGCACCAGCAGACCCAGTACAATTCCAGCAATTGCAGTCAGGAAAATACCGCGCATTTTGCGATATTTTTCCGCCAGAATAATACTCGGAAAGGCAAAAAACAGGCTAATAATGAGCAGTGGCAGATACACCAGACCATGACTGGATAAGGGAATGCCGGCAAACTGAATCAGTTGCGATGGCATATATACAAACATCGCGGTCAGCAACAGATGCAAGGCAAAAATTGAAACATGCAGACGGTTTAAATCGCCCATTTTCAACACCTGTTTTAGCTGTGCTACATAGCCTTGCTGGTAATTTTTATGATGACGGGTCACTTTAGGGACAAATAACAGCATCGATATGGCAGCCAAACCCATAAGGGTGGTCACCCAGAACAGTCCGGAAATACCGACCAGACTGGTCAGCCAAGGTCCCAGACTGAAGGCCACCATAAAGGATACGCCAATGCTCATGCCCATCACAGCCATGGCCTTGCTGCGCTGTTCTTCACGGGTGACATCGGCCAAAAGTGCCATCACCACCGCTGAAACTGCACCACCACCGGCAATGGCACGGCCAATGATGACGCCATAAATGGTTTCGGACATTGCCGCAACCGCACCACCAAGAGCAAACAGCAACAAGCCCAGAATGATCAAAGGTTTACGACTAAAGCGGTCGGCCAGCAGGCTAAAAGGAATCTGTAAAATGGCCTGGGTTAAACCATAGACCCCGACGGCTAATCCAATCAGTGCAGGGGTTGCCCCTTGATATGACTGTCCTGCTATAGAAAATACAGGAATAATCATGAACAGGCCCAACATACGCAGTGCAAAAATACTGCTTAAGGCAAAGGTTGAACGGCGTTCTAAAGCATTCATCATATCAATTGGCTTAGGTCTATAAGTTTTATTTCAATGGATTATCCTACAACATTCATCTTACAAATGCTGATTTTTCAGGAATGAACCACCACAAAAAAGGGCGCATTTTCATGCACCCCTATTGTACTCGGTTTTCTTAAAAAACCATTAACGGATTCGCTCTTGACGTTTGCTATATTGAATGGATGCAATGACTGCCCAGACAATAAATGCTACCCCAATTAAACCGGTAACCACTTCCGGCACATGCACGCCGGTACCGCTGGCCAGCATAATGAAGGCTAAAGCGCCAATGGCATAATGCGCACCGTGTTCAAGATAGATATAGGCATCCAGAGTACCTTTTTCCACCAGATAAATGGTCATCGAACGCACGAACATGGCACCAATCGCCAGACCGAGCATAATAATCACCACATCCGAAGTAATGGCAAAAGCACCAATCACCCCATCAAAACTGAACGATGCATCCAGCACTTCCAAGTAAATAAAACCGCCCAAACCGGCTTTAATCACGCCTGTAGAGGCTCCACTGGCATCATGCGCCACAGCATTGCCATCTTCATCAATTTCAGGTTCACCGCCTAACAAGTGGCTCAGTACCTGAACCCCAACATAGACCACAATGCCCCAGATCCCCGCCATGGTGACCACCAGACGCACCGCTTCATCCACATTAGCAGCCATGATCAGCAAGCCAATCAGGGCAAGGAATACAGACATTGCCGGCACGTTGGCCAGATTGGACAAACGTGCTTCCAGCCATTTGAACCAGTGGGTATCTTTTTCACTATCCAGGAAGAAGTTCAGGAACACCAGCAACAGGAATGAGCCACCAAAGGCTGCAATTTCCGCATGATGGGCCATCAGCTTTTCAGAATAATTAATCGGATCATTCAGGGCCATCTTGACCACTTCCATCATGCCCATGTCGGCAGTCACGGCAACAATCACGATTGGGAACACCAGACGCATACCAAATACAGCAATAATGATACCGACGGTTAAGAAAATCATTTTCCAGAAATGATCCCAGCCTCTGAGCACAGAGGCGTTTACCACCGCATTATCGAAAGAAAGCGACACTTCCATCACCGCCAGAATAGCAGTAATGGTCAATGCCGTGAACATGGTCTTTAAACCTGCTTCCGGGCCATGCGTAAAGCCCCAGTATGCAGATATAGCCAGACACACGATCGTAAAAATGATTGAGAAACCAAAATGTTTCATCATGATAGATCGACCTATAGACAAATATTTATATCGGGTGAATTCAGTAAAACTTAAAAAGAGTGCTTAAGATTTTATGCGCACAATTATGACGACTTTTTCCTGTTAAGCCAAAGTTCTTCGTATGAATTTTTTTTGAGTACAAATCCACTATTTTTTCTGCTGCATATCTTGGACTGAAAACTCTTGTTATAGTCCTGCCTACTGTAAATTCTTCTTTTAATATCGACAGGATGATGACATGAGCTTTTCTCAAGAGGTATGGCAACGCAACTTGGCTTTATATGAAAAAACTTTAGCCCTGCCATTTAATCAGGAACTAGCACAAGGCACATTAAATAAAGATGTATTTAGCCATTATGTAATTCAGGATGCGCATTATTTACTGGCCTATGGCCGTGCACTGGCAGTCTGCGCTGCAAAAGCCTTTAGCGCTGAAGATGTCATGCAGTTTTCAGATGCCGCTAGGATTGCCATTGTAGTGGAACGCAGTCTGCATGCTGACTTTATGCAGGAATTTGACATTAGCCAGGAAGAATTTAGAACCACGCCGCTGACTCTGGCTTGTCATCATTACACTTCATTTTTAACCGCCACAGCCTGGTCAGAAAGCTATCCGGTGGTACTGGCTTCTTTACTGCCGTGTTTCTGGATTTATGCCGAAGTAGGTAACGCCATTGTTGCCCATTCAGTTCCAAATAATCCTTATCAGGCCTGGATTGACACCTATTCAGGTGAAGAATTTAATCAGGCGGTTCGTAACGTGATTGCGACTATTGATAGCGTAGCTGCGCGTTGTGATGCCGATACTTTAGAGAAAATGCATCATGCCTATACCACGGCGGCTAAACTGGAATGGCTGTTCTGGGATAGTGCTTATGATCAACGACAGTGGTTGGGTTTGGATAATTAATCAAAATCGCCTGTTTCTTTTTGGCGGAGTCTTACAGCTATCACATAAATTGAAACAGCTAATTCGTTACTTTGGTTTCGCCCAAAGTAACCAAAAGCATTGGCCATTCGCAAAACTTGTCGATTACCGAAAAATATAAAATTTATCGTAGAAACATTATTTTAAATAAATAAGTGGTTCTACCTCGAACAGTTGCGAATGGCTCTACCACGATAGCAAATATTTTTAATACTTTAGTTTTTACTAAATCATTACTGCTGAAACATCTGCCAGCCATAAATCAATCCTGCCGCAGCCACAACCCAGCAAAGCGTTGCCACGCCCAAACAAGACCACATCGACATTTTGCTTGCCAACACATAAACCATCAACAAATAGATGGCATAGGGAATTAAAGACCATAAACCAAACAATGCCGTTTTCTGCAAAGCTGCTGCACCTTGCTGCTGTGACACAATTACATGGGCAATTAAGGCAAAAGTCGGAAATAACGGCACCAGACCGGCAATATAAAACGCCTTACTTTTGGAAAGGAGGGAAATCAGCAGCACAACCGTTGCCCCTAAAATACATTTCAAAAATAAAGCCAGCATCCCGCCTCATCCGAACTGATCAATTGATTGAATCGTATAGTTTACGCCGCGAAATATCGTTTACTTAAACTAAATTCAGCACAATCAAGGCCAGCAGTGCAGGCAATGCCTGAATATAAATAATCTTTTTGCTTGCGGTAATCCCCCCATAAATGCCTGCAACCAACACACAGCCCAAGAAGAAATTCGCCAGTGCAGCCGTATAGCTTGCAGGGGCAAATAATGACCAAATCAGACCTGCAGCTAAGAAACCATTATAAAGTCCCTGATTTTGCGCCAGCACTTTGGTCAGTTTTGCCTTTTCCACAGTATTGCCAAAGGCTTTCATACCTAAAGGCTTATCCCACAAGAACATTTCTAAAATTAAAATATAGAGATGTAACAGCGCGATCAGGGCAATCAGAACTTTTGTAATAATCATGAGATTTCCGTTTTTTATTTTTCAGACGATATTTTGCATTTTAACGGTGAATCGGTCGAAATACAGAATTTCAATATCTAAATGTATGACTTATAGGTACAGCGAAATGTCATTTCCATATATTTGATTTAAATCCTTGAGCAGCCCGACACAGACTGACGTTTTATTTTTATTAAATAAAGCTTGAACATTTTTCATGCGCTATCATATATAGGTTTTTGATGAATTTTCTAGGATCATTGCATGAGCCAAAGTCATATCCGTATTCGAGGTGCACGTACCCATAACTTAAAAAATGTGTCACTCGATATTCCACGCGACAAGTTTGTGGTGATTACGGGGCTTTCGGGTTCAGGTAAATCATCCCTCGCCTTTGATACCTTATATGCCGAAGGTCAGCGCCGTTATGTGGAATCCCTGTCTGCCTATGCACGCCAGTTCCTGTCGCAAATGGAAAAACCGGAAGTTGACTCGATTGAAGGTTTAAGTCCCGCGATTGCCATCGAGCAGAAATCGACCAGCCATAACCCGCGTTCAACTGTGGGAACAATCACGGAAATTTACGACTATTTGCGTCTTTTATATGCCCGTGTAGGAACACCATATTGTCCTGAACATGACTTGCCGATGGTGGCGCAGACCGTATCGGAAATGGTCGATGCGGTTAAAAGTCTGGAAGAAGGCACAGCCTTGATGCTGCTTGCACCCGTAGTACGTGAACGCAAAGGTGAATACAGCAATCTGTTTGAACAGCTGCAAAGTCAGGGCTTTGTCCGTGCCCGTGTGGATGGTGAGATTGTTGAAATTGACACCCCACCCGAACTGGACAAAAAGAAAAAGCACACCATTGAAGTGGTGGTTGACCGCTTTAAAGTCCGTGATGACTTGGGTAACCGGATTGCCGAATCCTTCGAAACTGCGCTGCGTTTAGGCGGCGATATTGCCATTCTGGCCTGGATGAAAGGCGAACAACCGGAACGGGTTTTCTCTGCCAAGCACTCCTGCCCGGAATGCGACCGTGCGGTTGCCGAACTGGAACCGCGCCTGTTTTCATTCAACAATCCCTTTGGCGCCTGCCCGGTCTGTGATGGTCTGGGAACCCGCAGCCATTTCAGTGCAGAAAAGCTGATTCCCAATACTGAAGTTTCGATTAGCCAGGGTGCAATTCGCGGTTGGGACAGACAGCGTCCTTATTACTACAGCATGATTGAAAAAGTCGCAGAGCATTTTGGCTTTTCCCTGGATACGCCGTGGAACGAGCTGGATGCCGAGACCAAAAAGAAATTCCTGTACGGGACCGGCAAGGAAAAAATCGATTTAAGCTATATTGATGAGCGCGGGCGCAAACACAATCGTGTCATGCCTTTTGAAGGCATCTTGCCGCATCTGGAACGTCGTTACCGTGAAACGGAATCGAACTATGTGCGTGATGATTTAGCCCAGTACCTTTCCAATGCCGCTTGTGATGCCTGTGGCGGTTCACGTCTGAATGAAATTTCCCGCAATGTCCGGGTCAAAGACAAAACCATTGCCGAGATCACCAAGATGTCGATTGGCGATGCCGAAAGCTATTATCAGGACTTAAATCTTGAAGGGGCCAAAGGTGAAATTGCCGACAAGATTTTCAAGGAAATCCGTGAGCGTCTGCACTTCCTGGTTTCAGTGGGCTTAAATTATCTCAGCCTGTCCCGTTCTGCCGAAACCCTGTCTGGCGGTGAAGCACAGCGTATCCGTCTGGCATCACAAATTGGTGCCGGCCTGATGGGGGTGATGTACGTACTGGATGAACCATCCATCGGTTTGCATCAACGTGATAATGACCGCCTGCTGGAAACCCTGGTTCGCCTGCGTGATTTGGGCAATACCGTGCTGGTGGTCGAGCATGATGAAGATGCAATTCGTGCCGCCGACCATATTATTGATATTGGTCCGGGTGCAGGCGTACATGGCGGTCATGTGATTGCCGAAGGAACCTATGAAGAACTGGCAGCCCATGAAGACTCGCTGACCGGAAAGTATCTTTCAGGCAAGTTGAAAATTGAAGTTCCGAAAGTCCGGACTCAGCCGCCAAAACCGGAAGAGCAAATCAGGCTGATGGGGGCTGCCGGCCATAACCTGAAAAATGTCGACCTGACTATTCCTTTAGGCGTGATGACCTGCGTGACTGGAGTTTCAGGTTCGGGTAAATCAACCTTGATTAACCGTACCCTGTTACCATTGGCCGCAACACAATTAAACGGTGCAACGACTTTAACGGCTGAAAAGTTTGACTCGATTGATGGTCTGCAATTTCTGGATAAAGTCGTGGATATTGACCAGAGCCCGATTGGACGTACCCCACGTTCTAACCCGGCGACTTATACTGGTCTGTTCACCCCGATTCGTGAGTTATTTGCCCAAACGCCAGAAGCCAAGGCGCGTGGTTATGCCGCAGGTCGTTTCTCGTTTAACGTGAAAGGCGGTCGCTGTGAAGCCTGTGAGGGTGACGGCATGATCAAGGTCGCCATGCACTTCCTGCCGGATATGTATGTGCCTTGCGATGCCTGTCATGGCAAACGCTATAATCGTGAAACTTTGGAAGTCGGCTATAAGGGTAAAAACATTTCTGATGTACTGGAAATGACGGTTGAAGATGCCATGCATTTCTTTGATGCCATTCCGGTCATTCACCGCCGTCTGGAAACCTTAAATCAGGTGGGTCTGGGCTATATCCGTTTGGGTCAGTCTGCAACCACCCTTTCCGGTGGTGAAGCACAGCGGGTCAAACTGGCACGAGAACTGGCCAAACGTGATACCGGTAAAACCCTGTATGTACTGGATGAACCGACTACCGGTCTGCATTTCCACGATATTGCCAAGCTGCTCGACATTCTGCATGAGCTACGCAACAAGGGAAATACCATTGTGGTGATTGAGCATAATCTGGATGTGATTAAAACCGCTGACTGGGTAATTGATCTGGGTCCTGAAGGCGGTGCCGGTGGCGGTATGATTATTGCCGAAGGTACGCCTGAACAGGTAGTTAAATCTAAGGTTTCACATACAGCGAAGTTCTTGAAGCCGTTGTTGAAATAATTTAATCCACCCCGACCCTCCTTTAAAAAAGGAGGGAGTATTCCATTATTAAATAAGTGGTATTCCCCTCTTTTCTAAAGAGGGGTTAGGGGAGATTAATCTAAATGATTTTCTATAATATCTTGCATAAAATTTTTCTTGAATTCAGACTCTTCACCAATTTTGTTAAGTACTTCAACAACTATTGATTTCATCGAAATGTCATCTATTGAAACATTACTTAACCCGAATCTCGGATAAGAAATTGACTTGAAAAATAAGCGGACTAGAGCCATCAGTTGAGTTACCACACAAAACTCACAACTCTAGTCCTGATGTTTAATAGTACCCAATTATTCTGTGTAATTGATGATTTCTTTATTAAATTTGAAGCAACTTATTGGAAATTCCTCAAGCAAAACTGTCGCTACTCAAGAATCCGAGCTGCACAATTAACTATTTCAGAAATCATCTTTATCGCTGTTTGGTATAAATGCTCTCATTTCAATAATTTCAAAGCATTCTTCTCATGGTTGAAACAGGATAAAAGACATTTATTTAAAAGCTTACCCTGTTACCAAAGGATGATCCACCTGATCAATATGCATCAATTGGCGCTACATGCTTTACATGTAGCTTTGACGAAAGGTCAACAGAGTCAATATTTATGGATTGATTCAACGACTCTGCCAGTTTGTAAAAATCAACGCATCCAGCGTCATAAATCATTAGCCAAAATCGCATCTCGTGGTAAAAGCTCAATGGGATGGTTTTATGGCTGTAAATTACATATTGTGATGAATCAATTTGGAGAAATAGCTTGCTCTGCTTTATCCAATGGACATATAGCCGACATCAAAATGGTTGAGGAATTGGTTAAAGGTATGGAAGCAAAGCTGTATGGAGATCGTGGCTATATCAGTCAGGAAACGAAGCATAGATTAAAAGATCAAGGTATTGATTTAATTACCTATCATCGAAAGAACATGCAGTCTATACAGCTTTCTGAATCTGATGGATATCACTTGAAACAGCGCAATAAAATAGAAACCTTATTCAGCTTATTGAAAGGTCAATACAATCTGGTTACAAGCAAATCACGTAGTATTTCTGGATTTCTCAGTGGAATCTATGCATCGTTATGCGCATATCAACTTACCCATCAAAATAAGCCAAAAATTCAAATTATGGGATCAATGGCTTAAACAGGATTCGGGTTAATTATACTTATTATTTAATAAAAACATATAAATCTAGAGCAGATACTATGTCAAAATTAACTTGGGGTCTGGGAAGCATTGTGGTATTGGCAACAGCGGTCATAGGAGGGAATTTATATGCAGATAAGGGTCTAAATTCGTATTATCAACAGAATCAAAAATCCAATTTAATGTCGCTTCAATATCATAATTTTAATATGGGCGCGATGCAGGGCTCTGCAGACTGGGTTGCTGAATTCACCATTGATCCCTGTAAACCCAAAGATGTGCTGATTCTGAACGGGACCGATGCAATTAAACGCAGCTGGAATGGTTATCACATTGAATCGCAAATTCGCCTCAAGCAAGGCAATGAAATCTTTCAAGGTTTATTGAAAAAGCCTTTAACAGCCCAAACCAGAATTGACTGGTTGGGTGTCATTCATTCATCTTTAACCACACCGGTGTATGAAAAAAATGGGGCAGATATACAAACTCGAATTGAGCCGATGACGTTTAAACTGGATGCAAAATCTAAAGCCGACCAACTGGATGTGCTTAAGCTCAAATTTCAGATTCCGGGTATGACAGTGAATGATAAATTGGGTCATGTGCAAATGCGTGATTTAGAATTCGAGACCAATCAGGGCTTAAATTCTGTTTTAGATCCAGGGAAAACCCGATTAAATATTGCTTCTATTCAGCGAACTGATCGAAATGTACAGCAATTCGGCAGTGGAGAATTGAAAGACTTTGCAGTGCTTGTGAATACAGGAGTAGATGAGCACAAGGTCAATTTTGATACCCAGATTAAAATTGGTGAAATGAGCCTGCATAACATTCCAAGTTTTCGCGATTTCCAGATCAATATGAGCCTGAAAGCCCTGAACAGGCAGAAAACACAGGCTTTCCTGGATTTACTGGAAAAAAATTCTGAAGTCTGTGAAACGAAAAAAGAATTGAGTCAAGATCTGATGAATAGTTTTCTTGCTATTGTGAACGACGGCTTTAGTTTTGAATCGCAGAATAATCAAATCAAGACGGGTGAAGGGTATGCCAAGGCGAATCTGACCGGCAAGGTCATGCCAGGACACCAATCCTCATTTGAAAGTTTGGTTAAAATGGCACCCAATCTGGTCGAATACCAGGCCAATGTTGAATACGATAAACAGATCATGAAAACCATCATGAAAAATTATTTACAACAGGGCGGTAAAACCTTATCCGATCAGGAACTGGAACAAATGCTGAATGGTATGCAGCAGTCGCTGCAAGCGAAACGGGAAGGCGATATTTTAAAAATCGGCATTGAATATAAATACGGTGAAAAGAAATTTTTAAATTAACACATGTAAAAACAAAGGCTGCCAGATCGGCAGCCTTTTTAGTTAGTGCATTATCCGAAATGCATTAGCCATTTTGTGGATGCTGAATTTTCCAGGCACGGTGGATTTTGGCATTACGCTTGAAGTCCGGGCCAATGGTTTCATTGGTAATTTCCTGAACATCAAAGAACGCCAGAATTTCCTCATCCATCTCGAAACCACGATAGTTATTCGAGAAGTATAAGGTTCCTTCTGTGGTCAGGCGGTTCATGGCACGCTTGATCAGGGACAAATGGTCACGTTGTACATCGAAGGTACCATGAAACTTTTTCGAGTTCGAGAAGGTTGGCGGATCGATAAAAATCAGGTCATATTGTTCATGACCTTCTTTCAGCCATTCAAAACAGTCGCTGGCAAAGAACTGGTGCTGCTCATCGGCATGATCTACGGTTAAACCATTCAAGACAAAGTTTTCTTTGGACCAGTTCAGGTAAGTGTTGGATAAGTCGACACTGGTGGTACTTGCAGCGCCACCTAAAGCAGCATGCAGGCTTGCTGTAGAGGTATAACTATACAGGTTGAGGAAATGCTTGCCTTTGGCTTCTGCTGCAATACGCAAACGCATTTGACGATGATCCAGGAACAGGCCGGTATCCAGGTAATCAGTCAGGTTAACTAAAATTTTGGCTTTGCCTTCCTGTACGATAAAGCGTTTAGACGCAGTACTCTGTTTGGTGTACTGGTTTTTACCTTCCTGGCGTGCGCGGGTTTTAATGAAAATGGCATCTCGTCCCAAACCGGTCACTGCACGAATGGCTTGCAAGGCTAAGTTAAAACGCTTTTTAGCTTTTTCGGGGTCAATCGATTTCGGTGGGGCATATTCCTGTACATGCAGGCGATCACCATACAAATCCACCGCAATGTTAAAATCTGGCAAGTCGGCATCATATAAACGCAAACAGTAAATATTTTCTTTGACCGCCCATTTTTTTAGATTCTGCATGTTTTTTTGCAGACGGTTGGTAAAGTCCTGCGCGCCTTCAATCGGCTCGAATTGCTGTGGCTGCCAGTGTGCCAAGAACGGTTCTGATACGGCAGCCGGTTTGATGGTGCCGAAACGTACATAAATTGGCAGTTTACCATTCATCAGACGCAGAATTTGCGGTTCATTAAAAGCCAGTACGTCGGCTTGTTCAACCTGCGCCGCGATCACCGCTGCATACTGATTCGGAAAGTTCTTTTGTAACAGCGCAGATAAACCTAAATATAAAGCACGGTTTGAAGCTTTATCCCCTAAACGTTCACCATAAGGCGGGTTGGTGACAATAAATGAGGTTTTGCCTTCAGCCTTGAAATCCGGCCAGTCTGCAAGTGTACGCTCTTCAATTTTGATATGGTCGAGCAATGCTTCAAAGCCTGCCGCAATAATATTTTTCTTGGTGGCTTTCACCGCTTCCCAGTCGGCATCATAGGCATAAAATTGCGGTAAAGGCTGTTGCAATGCTGTTTGATGGCGTTCTGCGGCTTCTGCTTTAATTGACATCCACAATTCATGGTCATGTCCATTCCAGCCATTGAAACCAAAACGACGCACCAGACCCGGTGCACGGTCGGTCAGCATCATCAATGATTCAATGATAAAAGTCCCTGAACCGCACATTGGATCTAAAATAATGTCTGGCTTACGCTGTTTTAATTTGGCCTTTTGCAGAATGGCGGCTGCCAGATTTTCTTTAATCGGGGCATCGGTCATGTAATGACGATAACCACGTTTATGTAAAGAATCACCGGATAAATCCAGGCAATAGGTGTGTGCAGTTTTACCAGCAAGCACATAGAGGGTAATTTCTGGCTGCTTGATGTCGATGCTTGGGCGTTTGCCTACCGCTTCCATAAAAGAATCCACCACACCATCTTTTACCCGTAAAGTGGCAAATTGTGTATTGACCTTAATTTCGCGTTCTACATGTAAACGGATGGCAAATGTACTTTGTGGTGCGAAAATGAGCGACCAGTCAAAGTTGATTGCACCTTCATAGAGCTCTTCTGCTACATCACGTGCGTCATGGGTAAATTCAAGTTCATGCGTATGAATAGGTGTTAATACACGTGAAGCCAAACGGGACCACATGCAAATACGGTATGCATCTGCCAATGTGCCTTTGAAAATTAAACGGCCCGGTAAACGTTCAATATTTTGAACACCCAAACCTTCCAATTCTTCTTGGAGTAAGGTTTCAAGACCATCTGCACAGGTGACCCAGTAATTGCTTAAACGTGAAGAGGTATTCATAAAATAGAGAGACCGAAAAAAATAAAATAAAAACTTGCATAAGTTTAACTTATTTTAGGGCTGAAAACTTTTTATATTTTTAAAACTTCAAGCGATTTATGTCGATGTATTAATTATAAAAAGCTCTAAATGTTGGAATAAAAAGCCAATTGAAAATTCAGGGGATATGTAAAATTACATGGCGCTTCCAAGTGAATTTTAAAGTTTAATGCATGGATTTTATTAAGGGTAAATTATGAATATTACGGCAAAAAAGGATGATATTTTTTCAGTCGCGACATTGTTATATGCACGCTTAAGGAAAGTGAATAGCCGGGTTATTGATGTCATGTATTTAATGCAAGATCGTTCCTATGCATATCATGTGGTCACACTGGCACTTGAGACCAAGGATGCAGAACTTGCAAGCTATGTAGAACGTTTGCGTGTTCTTCTAGATTTACAAGAGGATCATGATCTTATAAATGGAGCAGACCAGCAGATTCTGCTTTCGAAGGAAAACAAGACCAATAAAAAAGCGCTTGACGAAGGCCATGTAAGTTTTAGCCTATTCTAAAATATAATAAAAACATTATTTTAAGTAAGCCCATATGTTGAATCATGTGGGCTTTTTTTATATTGGTACGAATATTGCAAACAAAATAGTCCGGTGAGGCTGCTTGATCATCAAGGAGAACACTTGATGCCTCACTTTTTTTTTTAGAGATGGGAATGACAAATGTCAGAAAGTGTAATCATTACAAATGAAACTTTTTCAGTGGCAACACTTATTTATGCACGGTTAAGACGGGTATCAGGGCGCGTGATTGATGCAAGCTATCTTACAGAGAACGTGGAATATGCCGAACATGTGATGGCAATGGCGAAACAGACCCAAGACCCTGAATTACTTCGCCTGGTTGAACGCCTGACGAAAGTGCTGGGATTAAAAGTGGATGAAGAACCCGTAAATGAAATTCAGTTCACGCAACATGTAGACTTAATTTCGGTTGAACCCACCCAAGAAGACATAGAGCGTGCACAAGGGGCTAACCGCTACATTGGGGCTCTCCGTTAGTTGCCTGGGGTAACTCGGAGCTGGACTGGGTTACCTGTTTTTATTTTTAAAATCAGATGGCTAAATCATTGAATGGTTAATTTATGTTATTGAAAAATTAAATGGGAATGATATTTTTTATTTCAAATACCGAGCTGCTTTTTAGACAAGTAAGATCAAGCTGAACTATTTAAATCGCTTAAACTCTGTATAATACGTTGACTTAACGTATAAGGAATCTCTCATGCACTTGGCGGCATTGCATACTCCGAGCCAGATTCAACTCAACCAAGATGGTAACTTAAAACACTTCCTCACCATCGAAGGCCTTTCCAAAGAAACCCTCACAAAAATATTGGACACTGCGCAGTCCTTTTTTAATGACCAAAATCAGCTGATTACCAATAACCTGCTGGAAGGTCGTACGGTAATGAACCTGTTTTTTGAAAACTCTACCCGTACCCGTACCACTTTTGAAGCTGCAGCAAAGCGTCTGTCTGCCAATGTCCTTAACATTGATATTGCCCGTTCAAGTACCTCTAAAGGCGAAACCCTGCGTGACACGCTGTGGAATCTGGAAGCCATGGCAACCGACATTTTTGTGGTGCGTCATTCATCTTCAGGTGCGCCGCATTTTATTGCCAAAGATGTGTGCCCGAATGTCGCGATTATTAATGCCGGCGATGGCCGTCATGCGCATCCAACGCAGGCGATGCTGGACATGCTCACCATTCGCCGTGAAACCAAAAAGAATTTTGAAGATATCAGCATTGCCATTATTGGTGACATTAAGCATTCACGTGTAGCACGTTCAGATGTTGCGGCACTGCAAACTTTAGGTTGTAAAGATATCCGCGTGATTGCGCCAAATACCTTGCTGCCTTATGGTTTTGCTGAATATGGCGAAGATGTCCGCCTATTTAACAACATGGAAGAGGGCATTAAAGATTGCGACGTGATTATTACCCTGCGTATTCAAAACGAACGTATTGATTCGCCAGCGCTATCTTCACAAGCTGAATTTTATAAAATGTACGGCTTGAACAAAGAGCGTCTGGCCTTGGCAAAACCGGATTGCATCGTGATGCACCCGGGTCCAATGAACCGCGGTGTGGAAATTGATTCAAGTATTGCCGATGGCACCCAGTCCGTGATTTTAAATCAGGTGACCAACGGGATTGCAGTACGTATGGCGGTATTGGCTTTGGCAATGCAAGGTCAGTTGCAGGAAAAAGGTTTGTTAGAAGCAGTTGCGGGATAAGGGAAAGTCATGAGTATTGTAAAAATTGAAAATGTACGTGTCTTGGATCCTGTCAACAAAACCGACAGCGTAGAAACGGTATATCTTGAACACGGCAAACGGGTTGCTGAATCAAGCAATGTGACTGAAACCATTGACGGTCAAAGTAAATGGCTGATGCCTACCATGGTGGATCTGTGTGCACGTTTGCGTGAACCGGGTCAGCAACAGCACGGGACATTGAAGTCTGAAGGGAAGGCTGCACGTGCTAACGGTATTCTGCATGTATTTACTCCGCCAGACTCAAAACCGATTGTTCAAGACAATGGTGCACTCATTCACGGCCTGGTTGAAAAAGCCATGCTGGATGGTGGGATTTACCTAGAAGTGATTGGCGCGCAAACCCAAGGCTTGAAAGGACATCAACCTGCCAATATGGCTGGCTTGAAAAAAGGGGGCTGTACCGCGGTTTCCAATGCCAATGCACCATTTGCCGATGATGATGTGGTGATTCGTACCCTTGAATACGCAGCTGGTTTAAACATGACCGTGGTGTTCTATGCGGAAGAGCCGCAAATTGCCAAAGACGGCTGTGTACATGAAGGTTTCATCGCTTCACGTCAGGGCTTGCCGATGATTCCTGCCTTGGCGGAAACCGTCGCCATTGCAAAATACCTGCTCATGATTGAAGCGACTAAAGTGCGTGCCCACTTTGGCTTGTTGTCCTGCGGTGCTTCGGTTGAACTGATTCGCATTGCAAAAGAAAAAGGCTTGCCGGTGACTTGTGATGTGGCAATGCACCAGTTACACCTGACCGATCAACTGATTGACGGCTTCAATTCACTCGCACATGTGCGTCCGCCATTACGTTCCGAACAAGACAAAGAATTGCTGCGTCAGGGTTTGAAAGAGGGCATCATTGATGCCATTTCGACCCATCATGAGCCGCTCAGCAGTTCTGCAAAAATGGCACCATTTGCTGAAACCCAACCGGGCTTTACTGCATTTGATACATTTGTGCCATTTGGACTTCAGCTCATTAACGAAGGGTTGTTCGAGCCTTTGGAATGGGTGGAAAAAGTCACCATTGCACCGGCAAAAGTGGCCAACATGGTAGAGCGCTGGACTGAAGAAGCGGGTTGGGCTTTGCTTGATCCCCAACTGGAATGGACAGTCAGCAAAGAGAGCATTATCTCTCAAGGCAAAAATACGCCACTAATTAACCAAAAAGTGGTCGGTAAAGTGATTAAAACTTTTGCGGCTTAAGCAATCAGATTGTTTTTAAAATATAAGAAAGTCAGCTTCGGCTGGCTTTTTTATTGTTGAAAAATAATACTATTCAAATAATACAATTTATTACACTGTCTAAAAAACGAGCGAATAGACTAAAAAAAGACATGATAAGAAGACAATAAGAGGAATAAGCCATGAATCTTAATTTGATTGATTTATTAAAGCAGAAAGTATCTGCAACGGTTTTAGAGGGCGAAACCGAATACCTGAGTGAGAAAAGTCAGGCCTTAAGCAATTTTATCCCCATTTTATTATCTATCTTTAAATCTAAACCCGAGTTTATTACAAATTTACAGCAACAATTAAATCCAAGACTGGGCGATATCTTCATCATCAATCCCTCTTTAAAGCAGGAATTTTTACAACAGATTTCCGGCACGGTGCCGACCGAAATAATCGAATCAACGCTGAATCGTTCTATAGCACCCACCTTGGGCGTACTGGAAGATGAGGCAGGATCTTCCGATTCCAGTGCGATTACCCATCTGATTGAAAACCATTGGCCAGCCGTATCCAGTGCTTTGCCACACTGGGCTCCCGCATTACTCAGCGCTTTGGGGATGAATACGGCATCGGGGCAAACTTTACATCAAGCGCCCCCGGTTGACCCTGATCGGATACCCGAAGAAAAAAGAAAATCAGGTTTTTTAATTCCCTTGATTGTTTTCCTTGTTTTAGCTGCACTATTGGCATTTATTTTCAAGTCATGTGCAGATAGAAAAGAAAGTATTTCAGCCAGTGGTATACCTGCTGAAACCGCGAGTAGTGAGCCGGCAAAACTGCAACTCAGTACCGGTTCGACAGGAGATTTAATCACATGTCAATTATATTCCGGCAATGCCAGCTATATTGAGATTCTGCAGAAAGAGATTAAACAGATTTTTAATCACAACACCGGTTGCGGTGTGGAAAACAATGCCCGCTATCATTCAGAATTTATTGATCAGGATGTCATTCCAACTGTATTGAAAATGGTCAAAGGTGTGCCAAATACTTCATTAACCTGGATGGGGGATCAGCTTGCTATTCAGACTGCTCATCCGGCTGATGCTGAACAGCTTGCCGCTCAAATTCGTCCCCTGGTAAAAAACATGACTGTGCTGACTCCGGCTGGAATGCAGAGTGCATCCGCAGTTGTAGATCCCGATACTGCCATTGCTACCGGCAATAGCAATGCAGAACAGGCATTGGCGGAAATTAATCCGGATCAGATTCGTGCACTGGATATTGCAACTGCACTGAATATGCAGATTATTAATTTTGATACCGCAAGTGCCGAGATTCCAGATGCCAATAAATCTATTCTGGATCAAGCTGCTGCTTTGATTAAACGCGTGCCACAGGTGCATTTAACCGTCAAAGGGCATACAGATGCCGTAGGGGGTGCTGAACAGAATAAAGCATTGTCGCAAAAGCGTGCTCAAGCCATTGTAGATTACCTGGTCAAACAGGGCGTGGATCCTGCCCAGTTGCAAGCAGTGGGGTATGGTTCGCAACAACCTGTAGCGGATAATGCAACGCCTGAAGGACAGTTTAAAAACCGCCGTATTGAGTTTGAAGTATTAAATACCGAAACGGGAATTGTACGTGCAGTGGATAATGAAGGTGTGGTTGAAAAGAAAGTAAACTAAGATGACTGCGTAACGAAAGAAGGACGAAGATTCGTCCTTCTTTATTTGCAGAATAAACGTAGTGTTTAAGCAGCTACTTTCTGTAAAGCCACACCTGTGACTTTTTGAATCTCATCAAAGCTGACATCGGGTGCCAGTTCGACCAGTTGCACGCCTTGTGGAGTAATATCGAGCACACCCAAGTCGGTAATGATGCGATGGACCACCGCTTTACCCGTAAGTGGCAAACTGCACTGCGATACAATTTTAGGTGTACCATCTTTGGCGCAGTGTTCCATCAAGACCACGACTTTTTGTACGCCTGCAACCAAATCCATTGCACCGCCCATGCCTTTGACTTTCTTGCCAGGAATCATCCAGTTGGCCAGATCACCAGTTTCTGAAACTTCCATTGCACCTAAAATGGCGATATTGACATGCCCGCCACGAATCATGGCAAAGGAATCTGCGCTAGAGAAAAAAGCCGCGCCTTTACGCGCAGTCACGGTTTGTTTGCCTGCATTAATCAGGTCGGCATCTACTGTTGCTTCAGTCGGAAATTCACCAATGCCAAGCAAGCCATTCTCAGACTGCAGCCAGACATTAATATTTTCAGGAATATAGTTGGCTACCAGTGTCGGTAAGCCAATGCCTAAATTGACATAAAAACCATCTTCTAACTCTTGTGCGGCGCGCTGCGCCATTTGATTACGCGTCCAAGCCATCTGATTAAGCCTCCGCCTTTAAAGTCATTTGTTCGATACGTTTTTCTGGAGTTGCATTCAGTACAATACGATTCACATAAATCCCTGGGAGGTGAATTTCATCCGGGTCTAAATCGCCAATTTCAACAATTTGTTCAACTTCTGCAATGGTGATTTTGCCCGCCATGGCACAGACTGGATTAAAGTTTTGGGCGGTTTTACGGAAAATCAAATTGCCGGCTGTATCGGCTTTGTAGGCTTTGACCAGTGCTACATCTGCCGTTAAAGATTCTTCTAAAATATACTCTTTGCCCTTAAATTCTCGGACTTCTTTGCCTTCTGCAATTAAGGTGCCGACACCGGTTTGGGTAAAGAAAGCCGGAATGCCCGCACCGCCAGCACGTAATTTTTCTGCCAATGTGCCTTGTGGAGTGAGTTCAACCTCTAATTCTCCATTTAAAAACTGGCGTTCAAATTCTTTGTTTTCACCGACATAAGATGAAATCATTTTTTTGATTTGTTTGGTTTCGAGTAACAGTCCTAAACCAAAACCATCGACACCAGCGTTATTAGAAATACAGGTCAGTTGTTTCGCACCTGTAGCTTTTAGCGCAGCAATCAGGGATTCAGGAATACCGCATAAACCAAAACCGCCAACTGCCAAGGTCTGTCCATCCTGAACCACGCCATTTAATGCAGCTTGTGCGCTGTCATATACCTTATTGGACATTTGTCACCTCTATTTATTCTTTACCTGGCATTCACTTGCCGTTGAATTTGTTGTAATACGTGTTACCTGTGTGCCCAAGACTATTTAGGCCTACGCCGCTTTAGGCACAGGCCTTTTGCCAGTAGGCATTGGCATAGTTAGATGGATTGTTGCGCTGTAATACTTCGCTGATGTTACGGCTTGCCTGCATTAAAGCATCGACCTGAATACCCGTTTCAAAGCCCATATTGGAGAGTAGGTAATACAAATCCTCAGTCGAGACATTGCCCGAAGCACCTTTGGCATAGGGGCAACCGCCCAAACCTGCAATGGATGAATCAAATACCCGAATGCCTTGTAGTAAAGACTGATAAATATTGGCAATCGCCATACCGTAGGTATTGTGGAAATGACCTGCCAGAACTTTGGCATCAACTTGCGCCAAGCACGCTTCCCAGACTTTTTGCACACGGTCAGGGGTTGCGGTGCCAATGGTTTCGCCCAAAGACACTTCATAGCAGCCCATATCCAATAATTGGTGTGTGACTTTTGCAACCTGTTTCGGGTCAATTGCACCTTCATAAGGGCAGTCCACCATACAAGACACATAACCACGCACTCGAATATTATGTGCTTTGGCTTGAAGCATGACATCACTAAACTTTTCCAGACTTTCTTCAATTGAGCAGTTGATGTTTTTTCGGGTAAAGCTCTCAGAAGCTGCGGTAAACACGGCAACCTCTTTACAACCCACCGCCAAAGCCGACTCAAAACCTTTTAAGTTTGGAGTCAGTAAACTGAATTGAATGTTTGGATCTTGTGGCAGGCTGGCAAACAGCACGTCGCTGTCTGCCATTTGCGGAACCCATTTGGCTGAAACACATGAACCAACTTCGATGTTTTTCAAACCCGTTTGCATTAAATCTAGAATCAGGTTTTTGCGGTCTGCCAAAGTGAGTGGTGTTTTCTCATTTTGCAGACCATCACGTGGGCCGACTTCTACAATTTTGACAAATTCAGTCATGCAACTTCCTCCGTCAATGCTTCAAATTCAACCAGTTCATCGCCAGCTTTGACCTGATCGCCTGCCTGGAAATATGAACTTGCCACAATGCCATCGAAAGGCGCACGAATTGAATATTCAATTTTCATGGCTTCAAGGGTCATCAGCACATCATCTTTTTTCACGCGGGCATTGGCCGCCACCAGGACTTGGGTAATCACACCCGGCATTGGCGCAGTCAGGTTATTTTCTGCGCCTTGCTCATCCTGCTGCTGATAATCTGGCTTAATGTAATCGAAGCTATGCGTTTGACCATTATGGAACAGGGTAATGCCATTTTCATTCTGGCTAAAAGCCAGTTTTTGCTGTTTGGCATTCAGTTGCAGCGCTAAAGTGTGCGCATCAATAAACTGACCCTGAACTGGAAATTGCTGACCGTTATAGTGGGCAACAAAGCCCTGATCTTGAGTATTGAACTGAACTTTAAGCGTAATACTATTACGTTGTAATTGTACTGTATGTGCATTTTGCTGATTCAGACGCCAGAAAGACTTCTGCTGCCAGACTGAATTATTTGCAACCGGGTTTTGAGCCTGGCGTGTTAGCAGCTCAATTAGTGCAGCACTGACCACCAGTTCAGCATTGATTTCTGCAGAAGGCTTCAGTAAAAATGCTTCTTCACGTTGAATCAGGCCTGTGTCTAAATTGGCATTTTTAAAGGAATCACACAGCACCAAGCGATCCAGGAATGCAATATTGTTGCCCAAACCATCGACATGGAACTGACCCAAAGCATGGTGCATTTGTGTTAATGCAGCTTCACGGTTTTTGCCCCAGACAATCAGTTTGGCAATCATTGGGTCGTAGTAGGTACTGATTTCATCGCCTTCTACAATGCCGCTGTCTACACGTACTGCGTCATTTTGTTCTGGATAATGCAGGTAGCTGATTTGACCAATGGCAGGAATAAAGCCTTTCTCTGGCTCTTCGGCATAGACACGTGCTTCGAGTGCATGACCGTGAATCTGCAATTCATGCTGCTGTTTTGGTAATGGTTCACCAAAGGCAACCCGCAACTGCCATTCTACAAGATCTTGCCCTGTAATCATTTCAGTGACAGGGTGTTCTACTTGAAGACGGGTATTCATTTCCATGAAATAAGCTGTACCGTCTTGTTCGACAATAAACTCTACCGTACCCGCACCGACGTAATCGACCGCACGTGCGGCATCAATGGCAGCTTGGCGCATGGCTTCAAGTTTATCTTCTGGCATTTTTGGCGCAGGTGCTTCTTCAAGTACTTTTTGATGACGACGCTGCACTGAGCAATCACGTTCAAATAAATGTACGTAGTTGCCGTGGGTATCTCCAAAAACCTGTACTTCAATATGGCGTGGCTGAATCACATAGCGTTCAATCAGCACATCTTCATTGCCAAAGCTGGAACGTGCTTCACTTTTACATGAAGCAAGTAAGCTGAGAAAGTCTTCACTGCGTTCCACCAAGCGCATGCCTTTACCACCACCGCCAGCACTGGCTTTAATGAGGACAGGATAGCCAATTTGATCGGCTTGTTGTTTTAAGAATGCTACATCTTGATTGCTGCCATGATAGCCCGGAGTTAGCGGCACACCTGCTTTTTCCATCAAAGCTTTAGAGGTGGCCTTTAGACCCATCGCCAAAATGGCCTCTACTGGTGGGCCAATAAAGACAATATTGTTGTCCTTACAGGCCAGTGCAAACTTGTCATTTTCAGACAGGAAGCCATAGCCCGGGTGAATGGCTTGTGCCCCTGAGCTTTTGGCTGCCTGAATAATACGTTCAACTTGCAAATAACTTTGTGCCGCAGGGGATTCACCAATATAAATGGCTTCATCTGCCAGTTTGACGTGTTGTGATTGCGCATCGGCATCTGAATACACCGCAACTGTAGCAATCCCGAGTTTTTTTGCCGTACGAATTACACGGCAGGCAATTTCACCACGGTTGGCAATTAAAATCTTTTCAAACATAGTGCGATCCTTCTTTTATTATGCCGTGGTCTTGATCCAAGCCGGGCTTTGTTTATTCAAAAATGCATTTAAGCCATTTTTCGCCTCATCTCCTTGGCGAACATGCGCAATATGCTGTGCAGTTTGTTGCAATAAGTCTTCAGTCAAAACTTGATGATTGACCATCTGAATCAGTTGTTTAGAGGCATGTTGTGCCTCTGGGCCACCCAGCAATAAGGCTTGCACAATTTCATCAATTTTACTGTCTAAGTCTTCGGCTGAAGTGACTTCATGTGCCAAGCCAATTTGCTGTGCCTGTTCTGCAGAAATACGCTCTGCCGTTAAAAAGTAACGTGATGCCTGACGTGCGCCAATCGCACGAATGACATAAGGACTAATGGTGGAAGGGGCGAGTCCTAAGCGTACTTCAGAGGTTGCAAACTTTGCATCGGTGCTGGCAACGCAAATATCACAGGCAGACGCCAAACCCATACCGCCACCAAAGGCAATGCCATGTACACGGGCAATGGTTGGTTGTTTTAACGTCGCTAAACTTTGTAGCATTTTTGCCAGTTTCAGAGCATCGGCTTGATTCTCTGCTTCAGACGCTTGACCTGCCTGTTTCATCCAGTTCAGGTCTGCGCCTGCAGAAAAACTTTTGCCGCGTCCTGCCAAAATTACCACCCGAATATCATCACGGGTATTCAGTGCCTGAAAGCAGGCGTGTAATTCTTCAATCACTTGTGTATTGAAGGCATTGTGCAGTTCCGCACGATTAATCCAAACCGTCGCCACTTGGTTTTGTTGTTCGAGTTGTAAAAACTGATAATCCATTGTGTCACCTCTTACATGCGGAACACGCCAAATTTGGTCGGTTGGATGGGTGCATTCAGGGCAGCGGCTAAACTTAATGCCAAGACTTCACGCGACTGCGCTGGATCAATCACACCGTCATCCCATAAACGCGCAGAAGCATAATATGGATGACCTTGACGCTCGTATTGATCACGAATCGGTTGTTTGAACTGATCTTCTTCTTCTGCAGACCAGCTGCCGCCTTTGGCTTCAATTTGATCACGTTTTAAGGTAGACAGTACGCTCGATGCCTGTTCGCCACCCATCACCGAAATACGTGAGTTTGGCCATGTCCACATAAAGCGTGGTGAATAAGCACGACCACACATGCCGTAGTTACCTGCACCAAAAGAACCACCAATCACCAAAGTCAGTTTAGGCACATTAGCAGTGGCAACCGCCATCACCAGTTTGGCACCATTTTTGGCAATACCTTCATTTTCATATTGGCGTCCAACCATAAAGCCCGTGATATTTTGAATAAATAACAGAGGAATGTTGCGTTGGGTGCACAGCTCAATAAAGTGTGCGCCTTTTTGTGCCGACTCGGAAAATAAAATACCGTTGTTGGCAATAATCCCGACAGGCATACCATACAGTTTGGCAAAACCTGTAATCAGGGTAGTACCAAAACGCGCTTTGAATTCATCAAAACGTGACCCATCGACAATGCGGGCAATCACTTCACGTACATCAAACGGTTTACGCGCATCAGTCGGAACAATGCCATACAGCTCAGAAGCATCGAATAACGGTGCTTCTATATGTTCAGGCTGTGGGTTTGGCTTTTTGTTTAAGTTAGCCACGATGTTGCGGGCAATGGCCAAAGCATGCTCATCATTTTCTGCCAGATGGTCTGCTACACCTGACAGGCGAGTATGCACATCGCCACCACCTAAGTCTTCACTGCTGACCACTTCACCGGTTGCGGCTTTAACCAACGGCGGGCCACCTAAGAAAATTGTACCCTGATTACGCACAATAATGGTTTCATCCGACATGGCAGGTACATAAGCACCACCTGCAGTACAGCTTCCCATCACAACGGCAATTTGGGCAATACCCATGCTCGACATGCGGGCTTGGTTGTAGAAAATGCGTCCGAAATGATCACGGTCTGGAAAGACTTCATCTTGTAGTGGCAAATATGCACCGCCCGAATCGACCAAATAAATACAGGTCAGGTGATTCTGTTCTGCAATTTCCTGTGCGCGTAAATGCTTTTTCACAGTCAGTGGATAGTAAGTTCCACCTTTTACGGTGGCATCGTTGGCAATGATCATACAGGTCACGCCATTCACCTGACCCACGCCAGCAACCACACCCGCAGCAGGTACATCATCCTGATAGACCTGATACGCAGCCAATTGACCAATTTCAATAAATGCAGTGCCAGGATCAATTAAGTGGTCAATCCGTTCACGTGGCAGCAATTTGCCACGGTCTAAATGTTTTTGGCGTGCAGTTTCGCCACCACCCAAAGCAATTTTTTGGACTTTTTCTCGAAGATCATCGACTAGGCTTTGCATCGCAGCTTGGTTGTTTTTAAACTCATCGCTGCGAATATTAATTTTGCTCTGTAATTGATTCATGCCAACATCCTTGTCTAATTTTTGTGATTTATTTTTAGGCAGTTTCGTTAAACAGTTCACGGCCAATCAGCATGCGGCGAATCTCTGAAGTACCTGCACCAATTTCATAGAGTTTGGCATCACGCCATAAACGTCCTGCAGAGAATTCGTTGATATAGCCATTGCCACCCAAGGTTTGAATGGTTTCACCTGCCATCCATGTGGCTTTTTCGGCTGCATATAAAATGGCACTGGCTGCATCTTTACGTAAGCTGCGGCTGTGTTCAGCCTTGTCGCATTCTGCGCCGACGGCATAAACGAGTGCTTTACATGCCAGCCAAGTCGAATACATATCGGCGATTTTGCCTTGCATGAGCTGGAATTCACCCAATGCCTGACCAAACTGTTTACGTTCATGAATATAAGGAATCACGGTGTCCATGCAGGCATCCATAATGCCCAGTGGTCCTGCACTTAAAACTGCACGTTCATAGTCCAGTCCACTCATCAGCACTTTTGTACCATTGCCAACACCGCCCAAGACGTTTTCTTTGGGTACTTCAACATTGTCAAAGAATAGTGGATAGGTATTTGAGCCGCGCATCCCCAGTTTGTCTAAATGGCTGCCATGACTAAAACCTGGCATGGTTTTTTCAATCAAGAAAGCAGTCATGCCTTTGGCGCCCGCCTGCAAATCAGTTTTGGCATACACCACCAACACATCGGCATCACCGCCATTGGTAATCCACATTTTTGAGCCGTTAAGCAAGTAATGATCGCCTTTGTCTTCTGCTTTTAGCTTCATGCTGACGACATCTGAGCCTGCGTTCGGTTCAGACATGGCCAAAGCGCCGACATAATCGCCTGAAACCAGTTTTGGCAAATAGCGTTGCTTCTGTTCTTCTGTCCCATTTCGCTTAATTTGGTTCACACATAGGTTAGAATGAGCACCGTAAGACAAACCAATGGATGCTGATGCACGAGAAATTTCTTGCATGGCAATGATGTGAGCCAAATAGCCTAAGTTGGTGCCGCCGTATTCTTCACTCACGGTTAAGCCAAGTAAGCCCATATCGCCAAATTTTTTCCAAAGCTGGGCAGGGAATTCGTTATCACGATCAACCTGTTGTGCAATGGGTGCAATTTCCTTTGCACAAAAAGCAGCGATTGAATCACGCAGGGCGATTAAGGTTTCATCTAAGCCGAAGTCTAAGCTTTGTAAATTCATGTATTCATTCATCCTGAGGTTATATTTGTTGTTCCTAAAACAAGCATTGTTGTTGTGCTTAGGTTCTAACATACATCTAAAATTTGAAAAAGTGAACTAAAATTCACAAAATGATTTACAATTCATTTTATCTGGTTGAGAATAAGATATGAGTTATAAAAGATCATCATTGATGCAGGAACGTATGGAACAAAATCGCAACGCGATTTTAGATTCTGCTCGTGAACTTATTGCTCATGGGGGCTTTAAAGAAGCGTCTATACAAGCCATTGCAGAACGCGCTGGTGTTTCTACAGGTTTGGTGTATCGCTACTTTGAAAATAAAAATCAGATTCTGATTGAAGTTTTATCGGATGCGATTCGTCGTGAGGTCGAAATTTTGGACCACATTGCGAAGTCAGATTTAACGCCAAAACAAAAATTGCAAAAATCTGTTACAACTTTTGTGAAGCGTGCGATGAACAGCCCCCAATTGGCGTATTCGTTAATGTTCGAGCCTGTAGACCCAGAAATGGAACATGAGCGTTTTCGCAGTAAACAATTGATCAAACAAAGCATCAAGGAAATTTTGGCTGAAGGAAAAGTCAATGGTGAGTTTGAGTTTGAAGATTTAAACACTGCAGCTTTAGGTGTGGTTGGATCCATGACCTTTGTGGTGATTGAGCCTTTAAATCCTTCTCGCAATGTGATGTTTGATCAAAATTATAAAGATTACTTTGTCAAACAAATTGCCGATTTTTGTGTGAATGCAGTGCGGAAACAGGAAGGAGGGAAATAAGAACAACGCACAAAATAGGCAAAAAGTAATCGTCGTCATAGAACAAAACAATATAGCCATGTTGGAAAACAGAATTACAAAGAATCAAGGAGATCGATTCAATGACACAAGTACGGTTAAGTTATGCCTATGGCACCAGTAATCAGCCTTTGCTAGGTATGACTATTGGTGAAAAGTTTGATCAGGCTTGCCAGCAATATGCAGATCAGGATGCTTTGGTAAGCGTGCATCAAAATGTGCGTCTGACCTATAAACAACTCCAGCAACAGGTCAATGCCTTTGCCTGTAGCTTATTAAAACTCGGTTTTAAGAAAGGTGACCGCCTTGCCATTTGGTCTCCGAATTGTGTGGAATGGACAATCACTCAATTCGCAGCCTTTAAGGCAGGGGTAATTTTGGTGAATTTAAACCCTGCCTATAAAAGCAATGAACTGGAATTTGTGCTGAACAAGGTTTCCTGTAAAGGTTTGGTGATTGCATCGCAGTTTAAAAGCACCAATTATCAGGAAATTTTAACCAAAATTGCGCCAGAGCTGTGTCAGGCAGACAACAAAGTCCTCAATGCCAAGCGCTTACCACATTTAAAGCATGTGATTAAAATTGATGATCAAGCCCAGACAGGAATGCATCGTTTTCAGGATTTGCTGCCAAGTCCAACCACACACATGCTGAAAAAGCTGGATCAAATTGCCAGTGAATTGCAGTTTGATGAAACCATCAATATTCAATTTACCTCGGGCACGACAGGTAATCCGAAAGGTACCATGCTCACCCACAACAACATTTTAAATAATGGTTACTTTGTAGGTGAGGCCATTCATTTAAGTCCGCAAGATCGTGTCTGTATTTCAGTTCCGTTATTCCACTGTTTTGGCATGGTGATGGGCAATTTGGCCTGTATCACACATGGCTCAACCATGGTCTATCCATCTGCAGTGTTTAATCCACTCGATACCTTAAAAGCCATTCAGCAAGAAAAATGCACGGCCGCTTATGGTGTACCGACCATGTTTATTGCCATTTTAGAGCATGAGCAGTTTGATGAATTTGATTTGTCTAGCTTGCGTACAGGCATTATGGCAGGCAGTCCATGCCCGCAAGAAATTATGCAACGTGTGATAGACCGCATGCACATGTCACAAATCACCATTTGTTATGGCATGACCGAAACAGCGCCTGTGAGCGCACAAAGTTCGACGGATGATTCGGTAGAACGCCGTGTCAGTACAGTCGGTCGAGTGCATCCACACTTGGAAGTTAAAATTGTGGATGAAGATGGCAAGGTCGTACCGCGTGGGCAATTGGGTGAATTGTGTGTGCGTGGTTATTCGGTGATGCTAGGGTATTGGGATGAGCACGACAAAACCCAAGAAGTCATTGATGCTGCACGCTGGATGCACACGGGCGACATTGCAGAAATGGACGATGAAGGCTTTGTGAAAATCAAAGGTCGCATTAAAGATGTGGTGATTCGTGGTGGAGAAAACCTGTTCCCTAAAGAAATTGAAGATTTCTTATATACCCACGATGCAGTTTGTGATGTGCAAGTGATTGGCGTGCCAGATCATCGTTATGGCGAAGAACTGTGTGCCTGTATTATTTTGCATGAACATCATGAGTGTACCGAAGAGGCGATTCGCCAATACTGTGCAGAACACATTTCACATAATAAAGTCCCACGTTATGTGCGTTTCTTTAGTGAATTTCCAATGACCGCTTCAGGTAAGGCACAGAAATTTAAATTACGTGAATTTATGCGTGAAGAATTAAATCTAAAGGAAATTGCTTAAAGTCCTATTTCTGGCATGCATTGCTACGAGATTGACCTTTAAATTTTGTCAGTACATATCCTTTATTTCTTGCACAGAGATAAAGGGTAAAACACTCAAATAAGTGCTCGCTCATTCTGTGAAAAATTACCCTAATTATAAGAGCGATGCGTGATCATCAAGGATGAAAACAATGAATGTACGTAATGATTGGACCCGAGAAGAAATTCAGCAGTTATATGAACAGCCTTTTCTGGATTTGGTCTTTGAAGCACAGCGCGTGCATCGCCAACATTTTTCTGCCAATACCGTACAAGTCAGTACTTTATTGTCGATTAAAACAGGTAAATGCCCAGAAGACTGTAAATATTGCTCGCAGTCTGCGCATTATGATTCACAGCTTGAAGCTGAAAAACGCATTGCGGTTGAAAAAGTCATTCAGGAAGCCAAAGAAGCTTTAGAGTCTGGTTCTTCTCGTTTTTGTATGGGTGCTGCATGGCGTAACCCGCATGAGCGTGATATGCCGTATGTATTGGAAATGGTGCGTGAAGTCAAAGCATTGGGCTTAGAAACGTGTATGACTTTGGGAATGTTAAACCAATCTCAGGCAGAACGTTTAAAAGATGCAGGCTTAGATTATTACAACCACAATCTCGACACTTCGCGTGAATATTATCCCAATGTGATCAGTACCCGCAGCTTTGACGATCGTTTAAATACCTTAGATATTGTGCGCCAAACAGGCATGAAAGTCTGCAGTGGTGGTATTGTCGGTTTAGGTGAAGATACCCAAGACCGTATCGGCTTATTGCATGAATTGGCAACTTTGCCGTTGCACCCTGAATCGGTGCCCATCAATATGCTGGTTCCGATTGAAGGCACGCCATTAGCTGAAGTTGAAAAACTGGATGTCATTGAGTGGATTCGTACTATTGCAGTGGCACGTATTATTATGCCAAACAGCTACATTCGTTTATCTGCAGGGCGTGAATCGTTGTCTGATTCAGATCAGGCCTTGGCATTTATTGCAGGTGCGAACTCGTTATTTTCAGGCGAAAAGCTTTTGACCACACCAAACGCAGGCGAAGGCAAAGACAAGCAATTGTTCCAAAAGCTAGGCCTAGTGCCAGAACGTGCCAAACCAACCGTTGCAGACTTATCGGTCGATGCGATGGCAGTGGCCTAAGTTGCTTTTTAAAATGTTCAGTTTCTGATGTCAGTAAATTAAATAAGAATCATGTGATATGGCAAAAGATTTTCACAGTGCAACCGTGGTTGCAGGCTATGACAGTCATATTCGGAAACTCATTCCTGGATATGAATTGGTACATCAACACATCAACGCAATTTTAAGCAGCCATTTGCCCGAAACAGCACAGCTTTTGGTGGTGGGTTGTGGTACAGGCTATGAGTTGCAGTATTTACTGCAGCAACATCCACAGTGGCAATTCACTGCCATCGACCCATCTTTAAGCATGTTGCAGCAGGCAGAAAAAAATATTCAGTCTGTGGCAGGGCATGAGCGAGTGCGTTTTATACAGGCCGATACACATCAATTTGCTCAGCAAGCGCAGGTTGAAAACTTGCAGTTTGATGCAGCTTTGTCCATTTTGGTGGCGCATTTTGTACCTGTGGCAGAAAAAACATTATTTTTTCAGGATATTTACCAAACATTAAAACCTGCAGCAATTTTATTAAGCTATGATCTGATGCAGCAGACTGAAAATATAGAACTGCGCTGGATGCAGAATTTGGCTTTGGATTGTGGTTTAACCACGATACAAGCGGAAAAAATGCTTGCACGCTTGGCCGATGATTTTCATTTAATGACTGTCGATGCGCAGGCAGCATTGCTTACTCAAGTCGGTTTTCGCCAGTGTAAGACCTATTGTCAACTCATGAATTATTATGGTTTTTTTACTCAGAAATAGTTTATCAATCGCGTAATTAAGTCAGCAAATATTTGTAGTAAAAGTATCAGTATAAAAAGTCAGATCAGGGAAAGAGAGAAAAATGTCAGCCTATTACACTTTACTCAAACGTGAACAACATGCCGATGGTCGTTGTACTGCCCACTATTGTTCCAATATTCATGCACAGGGTGCTTGGAATCCGCATGAGCAACACATGGCACCTGCAACGGGTATTTTATGTGCAGAGCTCGAGCAATTTATGCCACGTGATGATATGCGAATTGGTCGGGTCAGTTTAGATATTTTTGGTTTGATCGCCTTTGGTGAGTTCAGCATCACGACTCGCATGATCCGGCCTGGTAAAACCATTGAACTGATTGAAGCGGAAATGTGTGCTGAAGGAAAAACCTGTATTGTGGCGCGCGCATGGAAAATGAAAACCTCAGACACACGTGCAATTGCAGGGTTGGAAGACTTACCTGTAGAAAACCCTGAATATTTGCCCGATTGGGATGGCATGCGCTGCTGGCCAGGGGGCTATATCCAAAGTATTGAAACCCGAGCACATTTAGACCGTCGTGCAGGCAAGGGCATTGTCTGGCTGAGAAATCAATTAGAGATGATTGAAAATCAAGCCACATCTAGTTTTGTTCGTTTAATGGGCATGGTAGATACCGCCAATGGGGTCGTACCACGCCTAGACCCGAATGAAGGTTGGGGGTTTCCAAATTTGGATTTACAAATCCATCTACATCGTTTACCGCAAGGTGAGTGGTTGGGTTTGGAAGTGACACAGCAATATGGTGAAGATGGAATCGGGCTGACCAGCGGAATTTTGCACGATACCCAAGGTCCATTTGGACGTAGTGAGCAGATTTTAACTTTGCGTCAATTCTAAAATTGATTCACGCTTAAACAAAAACATCAGGACGAATTGCTTCGTCCTTTTATTCTTGGCATGCTTGGACTGAATTGTAAAACGTGAACTTAGCTATGCGAATCAGTTTTATTGGTGCAGGACGGGTGGCACATCATCTGGCTGCTGTTTTAAGCCAGAATCATCAGATTGTACAGATCTACAGCCGGACTTTAGAACATGCCCAAGCCCTGGCGAGTCAGGTCGCTGCAAAGGCCACAGCCAATATTGCAGAACTTGAACCAGATGTAGATCTGGTGATTATTGCGGTGAGCGATCAGGCGATTGCAGAGGTCATTCAACGGGTGCATGCACAATTCACAGATGTGTTGATTGTGCATACCTCAGGCAGTACCGATATTCAGGTTCTGGCAGAGGTTCATGCACGCGCCGGGGTATTTTATCCTTTGCAGACCTTTAGCCTGGCTCGTGAAATAGACTGGCAGGCCACGCCTTTGTTTGTAGAGGCAGTCCAGCCGCAGGATCAGGCGCAATTGATCCAGTTGGCAAATAGCCTAAGTTCACGCGTGTATGCCTATACATCGGCACAGCGTTTAAGTTTACATTTGGCGGCAGTGTTTGCCTGTAATTTTAGCAATTACTGTTATGACATGGCGAAGCAGATAGTCGATGCCAAGCAGGTCGATTTCTCGCTGCTTTATCCCCTAATTCTGGAAACAGCCCATAAAGCCGTACAGCATGAGCCTAAACAGATGCAGACCGGGCCAGCCATGCGGGGAGATCAGAATATCTTAAACAGGCATCAGCAGATGCTTGAGGATGCTAAACGCGAAGATTTGAAAAAAGTTTACAATTTAATGAGTCAACAGATTCTGCAATCGCATCAGGCTAAAGCGTGAACTAAGCTTAAATAAATTTAGCCCATGTATTGCAAAAGGAGGCAGCGATGGCAAAAGATTTTAATAGTCAGTATGTTGTAGATGGTTATGATGAACATATCCGCAAATTAATTCCCGGCTATGAAGTGGTACATCAACAGATCCGGGCTTTATTGAAAACGTATGTAGATGAATATGCGCATGTGCTGATTGTCGGTTGTGGTACTGGCTATGAGCTGGGTCATCTGGTCCAGTTGTTTCCTGACTGGACCTTTACCGCCACAGAGTTGTCACAAAACATGCTGGATAAGGCCAGACACCATATCCACGCCTTGAATGCCTCGCATCGGGTGGAGTTCGTATTGGGCGATGTAGACCAGTTAAAAACGGACCAGTCTTACGATGCGGCACTGTCCATTCTGGTTACGCATTTTGTGGCTTATCTAGAGAAGCCCAAGTTCTTTAAAGCCATTTCCTCACGTTTAAAATCTCAAGGCATATTCATCACTTTTGACTTGACCAAAATCAAGTCGGAGCAGGAGTTGCAGACCCTCAAATATCTATGTGAGGCCAATGGCTTAACGCCTTCACAGGCTGCGGTCATGCTGGAGCGTCTAGAAGATGATTTTTATCCGTTATCGAAGCAGGAAACTTTTGAACAACTGAAAGCGAGTGGTTTTGAAGCTGTGCAGGGGTTTACCCAGATTTTGTTCTATCAAGGTTATATGGCGATAAAAGCTTAAACTTTGAGTATAAAAAATGGCTCATTGATATGAGCCATTTTTATGCTGTCAATTAAGGTTATTTGATTTTCTTGAACAGAAAATCATTGATTTTATGACCTTCCTCTAAGCCGCGACGCTCAAACTTGGTTTGCGGACGCCAGTCCGGGCGAGGGTAGCTGTTGCCTTTGCCGGCCATATTTTCAAGGTTTGGACGGTTATCCAAAACATCCAGCATCCATTCAGCATAAGGTTCCCAATCGGTTGCCGAGTGGAAGGTACCGCCCATTTCCAGTTTCTGTTCAACCAGCGGCATACGGTCGTGCGATACAAAGCGACGTTTGAAATGACGTTTCTTTTGCCATGGATCAGGGAAATACAGCTGGATCGCGTTAATGCTGTTGTCAGGCATTTCACGCAGTACCTGAATGGCATCGGCATCAAGCAAACGTAGATTGGTTAAGCCTGCCATACCCGCTTCATACACACATTGCGCAATACCCGGAACATGCACTTCAATACCGACATAGTTACGCTCAGGGTTGGCTTTCGCCATCAGCACCAGTGAACGTCCCATACCGAAACCGATTTCTACAGTAAGCGGACGTTCTGGATGTTCAAACTGCTGACGTAAATCACCCACCGGATATTCCAAAATTAGGTGACCATATTGTTCAAGCGCAGTACGTTGAGAGGTATTCAGCGGAGATGAACGACGCATAAAAGTGACAATTTCGCGATGTTCATTCAAGTTGTCCAGCTCTACGACTTGCTGGTCTAATGGATCGTTCGACATAATTTTGGCAAATGTAAAAAATACGAATGCGGTATTTTAAGTCCTGAGTCTGACAAGTCAAACTTTTCTCGGTTTTTTCGGTCGCTAAAAGTAGCTTTAAAAATAAAAGAACCCGAAAGCTGTTTATCTTTTATGAAGATTGATTGTATTGAGCAATCAAGGTGCTGCTGGCTTCGTTCAAGCCTATCACTTCAACCTCAATAGCTTGATCTTTAAATTTCTGCACCACGTTATTCAGCATATTCACTGAAGTAATATCCCAAACATGGGCATGACTCAGATCGATCACAACTTTGGAAACATTTTCTTTAAAGTCAAAAAACTGGAAGAATTTTTCTGAACTGCTAAAGAAGATTTGCCCGGTAATCACATAGTGGCGTTGCTGATTGTGCAAGGTCGATTGTACTTTCACTTCACTTTCCAGCTTGTTGATAATGAACAGTGCAGACAGCAGCACACCAGTCAACACGCCCAAAGCCAGGTTATGCGTTGCCAGTACCACAATCACCACAGCAATCATCACCACATTAAATGCAGCAGGATGCTGACGGAACTGTTTGACCGAGTCCCATTGGAAAGTGGTGAAGGCTACCATCACCATAATCGCCACCAATGCTGCCATGGGCACATAAGCCAGCCAGTCTTTAAAAAAAACAACCAGACAAAGCAAGAACACGCCAGCCACTAAAGTTGACAGTCGGGTACGTGCACCTGAAGATACATTAATGATGGACTGGCCGATCATGGCGCAACCTGCCATACCGCCCATAAAGCCACTGACAATATTGGCAATCCCTTGGCCGCGACATTCCTGATGACGGTCGGATTCCGTTTCAGTCACCTCATTAATTACTGTGGTGGTCATCATGGTCTCCAGTAAACCGACCGTGGCTAGAGTGATGGAATAAGGGAAGATGATTTGCAGCGTTTCGAAGTTCAGCGGAATGCCTGGAATCAGGAAAATTGGCAAAGTATCCGGAAACTGTCCCAAATCACTGACGGTACGCATGTCGGCACCCAGTAAAATAGCTAAACCACTCAGTACCACAATACAGATTAAAGGTGAGGGAAGGGTTTTGCCAATTTTGGGCAAATAAGGAAACAGATAAATGATGCCCAGACCCAGTGCCATAAATAAATAGCCTAAGCTATCCATTTTGCTCATTTCCGGCAGTTGTGCGGCAAAAATCAAAATGGCAAGGGCATTTAAAAAACCATAAACTACGGACTGCGAAACAAAACGCATCAGTTTTGCCACTTTAAAGTAGGCTGCAATCACCTGAATGATCCCGGTTAAAATCGTGGCAGCCAATAAGTATTGCAGCCCATGATCTTTCACCAGGGTAATCATCAATAATGCCATGGCACCCGTAGCCGCAGATATCATGGCAGGGCGACCGCCAAAAAAAGCAATCGTTACGGCTATACAAAAAGAGGCATATAAGCCGACTTGCGGGTCAACACCTGCGATCGCCGAAAAAGCGATGGATTCGGGAATTAAGGCTAAACCTACCACCAGACCCGCCAATACATCGGTACGGATATTGGAAAACCATTGTTCTTTTTTCAGGTTAATCACGCTAATTGATTTCACAAATTTTAAAGATGCGTATGGTAAAACAAGTTCAGTCAAAAAAGCATACGAGTTTGACTTGAAAATATGCGTGATTTATACAATATTCAAAGAGTAAGTGATTTTTATACATTTACGCTTTTTTGCAATTTACAGGTTTGATCACTTGAAAGTTTGTTAGAAGCAATTTAAAACAGTGAATAGATATATAACAAGGATCAGGTATGAAGCTTTATTATTCTCCAGGTGCATGTTCTTTGGCATCACACATTATTTTAAATGAAATTAATGTTGATTTTGACTTGGAGCGCGTTGATTTAAAAACACATAAAACTGAAAAAGGAACAGATTATTACGAGATTAACCCTAAAGGTTATGTTCCTGCCTTAGAAATTAATCCGGGTCTGATTCTTACTGAAAACGTTGCCATTTTACCTTTCCTTGCTCAGCACGACCCTAAACAAGATTTGATTCCACCATCAGGACTAGGACGTGCCAAAGTTCTGGAATGGTTAGGATATTTAAACTCAGAATTACATGATGCTTATGCAGTTTTCTTTGGGGCTCCCCTAGAAAAAGAAGCGAAAGAAAAAGCTTATGCCGAAATCGACCGTTTATTGACTTATATCGATAAAGCAATTGGCGAATCAGATAACGATTATCTGGTAGATGATAACTTTGGTCCGGCAGATGCTTATCTGTTTGTACTCACAAACTGGTCGAATGGTATTGGTCATGATCTTACGCCGTATAAAAATATTATTGCCCTGCGTAATAAAGTGGCAGAACGTCAATCAGTACAGATTGCCATGCGAGATGAAGGCTTGATTCCTTAATTCTCTTCATTGATTTGAAAAAGCACCTGAGGGTGCTTTTTTAGCTTTAAAAATTGGTTGGAAGCTGCTTGATCAATAATTTTATTGTTGATTTTTTATCAATAGTATTTTGCAAATACATGAATTTTTATCAATAAGGTATTTAAGTATATTGACCGCTGACAAAGAATCCTCAAAGGCGAATAAATGAGTAATATCCTGATCGTAAATGGTGCCAAGCAATTTGCACACTCGAATGGCGAGTTAAATGACACTTTAACTGAGTTGGCAAATGCTGTGCTGAGTGAATTGGGGCATGGCGTTAAAATTTCCCGTGCAGATAGCGACTATGAAATTCAGGAAGAAATTCAAAAATATCTATGGGCAGATGTCATTATTTATCAAATGCCGGGCTGGTGGATGGGTGCACCTTGGACAGTAAAAAAATATATGGATGATATTTTTACCGAAGGGCATGGCACTTTATATGCCAGTGATGGCCGATCGCGTTCGGACGCATCGAAAAAATATGGTTCAGGTGGTCTCATTCACGATAAAAAGTATATGTTGTCCTTAACCTGGAATGCACCCATCGAAGCGTTTAATGATCCTGAGCAATTTTTTCAGGGTGTCGGGGTCGACGGGGTTTATTTGCCCTTTCATAAAGCCAATCAATTTTTGGGTATGCAAAGTTTAGAAACTTTCATTGTGAATGATGTGATTAAGATGCCCAATGTTGCTCAATATGAACATGACTATCGTCAACATCTGATGAATATTTTTGCTTAATTGATGGGTTGTTTAGGGAGTAGGTTATGTTGATTGTGATTGCAGATATTCAGATTCGCCCGGGTGTTCAACATCGTGAAAATGTATTAAATGCCTTTAGGAATATAACACCTGTTGTTTTGCAGGAAGAAGGCTGTCACGGTTATGAATTACTGGTAGATCATGATTCAAATGTTCATTATCAGACTAAAGTGCCTGATTCAATTACCATGTTAGAACAGTGGGAAAGTATTGAACATTTAAATGCACATTTACAGACTCCACATATGCAAGCCTACCAGCAGCAAGTTAAAGATGATGTATTGGATGTAAAAATCCGGATTATGCAGAAAGGGCTAAACCGTTAAGTGCATTTTCTTGAAATATAAAAAAGGCGATCTATATCGCCTTTTTTATTGTTGAATTAAAATTATTTAAAGAAGTAACCGGTTTCAGGTGAGCTGGCATTGGCCATGCGTTTACGTGGCATACGGCCAGCAAGGAATGCTTCACGACCAGCCTCAACGGCTTTTTTCATTGCAGAGGCCATTAAAACCGGATTTTGTGCAGCGGCAATGGCGGTATTCATCAGTACGCCATCACAGCCCAGTTCCATTGCAATCGCGGCATCACTGGCAGTACCGACACCGGCATCGACCAGTACCGGAACTTTGGCATTTTCCTTAATAATGGAAATGGTATGCGGATTTAAAATGCCCAGACCTGAACCAATCAGACTGCCCAAAGGCATAATCGCTACACAGCCCATACTCTCCAATTCCTGAGCAATAATCGGGTCATCCGAGGTGTAGACCATAATCTCGAAACCGTCGTCAATTAAGGTACGTGCTGCTTTTAAGGTTTCAGTGACATTCGGGTAAAGGGTTTTTTCATCACCCAGCACTTCCAGTTTCACCAGGTTGTGCCCATCCAGCAGTTCACGCGCCAACATACAGGTACGCACGGCACTGTTGGCATCAAAGCAGCCTGCAGTATTGGGCAGAATGGTATATTTTTCTGGCGGCACAACCGAAAGCAAATTCGGCTGATCCGGATGCTGGCCGATATTGACCCGACGGATTGCGACAGTGACGATCTCTGCACCGCTGGCCTGAATGGCTAAATCGGTTTCGGTTAAATCTTTATATTTACCTGTACCGACCAATAAGCGTGAATTAAATGTACGAGAACCAATTATAAGTGGGGTGTCTTCCATGGGAGCTCCGATTAACCGCCACCGACGGCATGAATAATTTCAATATGATCTTCAGCGCAAATCGGGGTCTGTGCCAATCTGCTTTTGGAAATGATCATTTCATTCTGTTCTACAGCAAAACGTTTACCTTCAAGTTCAAGCTCTTGAATTAATTCTAATAGATTGGTGCATGTGGTATTTGTTGCTTCGCCATTTAAATAAATCTGCATCATTCATTCCCTTTATTTATTTCACGTATTTAAAGGCATTCCACGCCAGAACCAGCCAGCCAGCAATCATCAAAGCACCGCCAATTGGAGTAATGGCACCTAAAACGCGGGGTAGGCCTAAGGCCATGACATACAGTGAGCCACAGAAAAAGAAAATACCGACCTGAATCAGGATAAAGCTGGCTTTAATGGGAAGCTGGGGAAGCACTTTGGCTAAAATGGCAAGCGCCAAAAGTCCAAGCGCATGATAGAAAAAATAATCAGTTGCGGTATGCCACCAGGCCAATTGAGCTTCAGTAGCACGTGTTTTTAAGCCATGGGCACCAAAAGCACCAAGCATGACGGCAAAAGCTAAATTGAGGGCTGAAATTGCAATCCACATAAGCAATGACCACCTGAATAAATTTGCGCATAACTTAGCATATTCTGGCACTTGCACGAAAGGCAAAAAGCAACATTACCGCAGCCTAAAGATGAAAAAAGAGCACTCAGCCCTTTTTTCAAAATACCCTACATGTATTCGACCACTTAGTTGGATGACATAGCCACTTTAATTTTTTCCATGGCATTTTTTTCAAGCTGGCGAATACGCTCGGCAGACACGTTATATTCTGCAGCCAGCTCATGCAGTGTCGATTTTTCATCATCCAGCCAGCGACGCTGTAAAATATTGCGTGAACGGTCATCCAGTTGATCCATCGCATCATGCAGGGCAGAAGTACTTTGTTCTTCGTAATCTTCTTCTTCAGCCAAACGTGCCGGATCGTAGCGGTTATCTTCCAGATACAAGGCTGGAGCGACGTGGGTTGAACCTTCATCGTCATCATCACCTTGTGCTTCAAAAGCAGCATCATAGGCAGTCAGACGGCCTTCCATTTCCAGCACCTGTTCAGGCGTGACATTCAAGTCATTGGCAATGGATTGTGCTTCGTCCAGAGTAAGTTTTTTACTGGACTTTTTTAAGCTGCGTAAATTAAAGAATAATTTACGTTGGGCTTTCGTGGTGGCAATTTTAACAATACGCCAGTTACGAATCACGTATTCATGAATTTCTGCTTTAATCCAGTGTACGGCAAATGACACCAAGCGCACGCCCATATTCGGGTCGAAGCGTTTCACGGCTTTCATTAAGCCGAGGTTGCCTTCCTGAATCAGGTCGCCTTGCGGCAAACCATAACCGGCATAACTGCGGGCAATATGCACCACAAAACGTAAATGAGACATCACGAGCATTTTCGCAGCATCTAAATCTTGGTCGTAAAAGTAGCGTTCGGCCAACTCTTTTTCTTGTTCAGCCGTTAAAATAGGAATCTGATTGACAGTACTAATATAAGCACCGAGATTTACCCCTGGTGCCGATAATGACAGGGGCATCAATTGATTGCTGCTGTCACTCATGTGTTCTCCTTGAGAGTTGGATGACATAACCATCTTAATAAATTTATCTTAATCCAATATTTCCCTGAAATTAGGAAATTTGGGTAGAGAAATGTAATTTTTTATGCACATTTGAAACGTTCTAGTTTAATTGAAAATAATTAAGATTCAATTAAGTAGTGATACTCAAAATCAGAAATTTTGGTCATATTGCAGTTCATTTGATGCATCGAACAATAACGCGTTACATCTTGCTGACTATGCGGATCTGAAGACTTGAGTAAAAAAATGCCGCCAGAATTATTCTTAATTGCTCGTTTAAGCATCAATAAGGGCATGGGGCAAGGCTTGCCCATCGCATCAATGATTACTGCTGAATTGGCCAGATCATTCATCACATTCAATATCTAATTCAATTTAGTTAAATCTTAGCAAATTTGGTGCCAAAGCCCAATAAAATTATATAACTTCAACATAAAAGTACTTATCTAAAATAAGGAAATAATTAGTAAAAAAGAAGCGGAATCAAAAAGAAGATTAATCAAAAAAAACAGTATGAATTGTCATAAACCCGTGTTAAGCTCGTCGCGTATTCAAAATTAATGACGCTATTTCAGCTGTCTTAAAATGAATATCGCAATGGATGTAACCGGGATTTTGTTAATAGTAATACAGAATGATTACAAGCTTAGAAATAATAATTATTTTTAAACCTTGTTTACTCTGCTGTTTGCAACACCGGGTGGTCCTTTAATTAAATACAATGAGGATTAACTTATGACAGCTCGTGAACAAGGCGTAGTTAAATGGTTCAACGACACTAAAGGCTTCGGCTTTATTCAACGTAACGGCGGCGACGACGTATTCGTTCATTTCCGCGCTATCCAAGGTGACGGCCACCGTTCACTTCGTGATGGTCAACGTGTTGAATTCAGCGTAGTTAAAGGTCAAAAAGGCTTCCAAGCGGAAGAAGTACAACCTTTAGACTAATCGCCTGATTATTCATGAGAACGCCCCAATGTAATTTGGGGCGTTTTTGTTTATAATAGATTCTTATTTTTCCTGATCATTAAGTTAGAGCACCTTTATATGTCATCTGGTTTTGAAACCTTAAATTTACATCCGAAACTGAAACAGGCGATTGATGCTTTAGGTTTCAAAGAAATGACACCTATTCAGGAAAAGGTTTTAAAATTCACTTTGGCTGGACATGATGCCATTGGCCGTGCACAAACCGGTACAGGAAAAACAGCGGCTTTCCTGGTCAGTGTCATTAATGATTTGCTGAATAATCCGATTAAAGAACAACGCTTTCGTGGCGAGCCGCGTGCGCTGATTCTTGCGCCTACACGTGAGCTGGCTTTACAGATTGAAAGTGATGCCAAAGAGCTGACCAAATTTACCGACCTGCATCTGGTGACTTTGCTGGGTGGGGTAGATTTTGATAATCAGAAAGCCCAGCTGGATAAAAATTTTGTCGATATTATTGTGGCGACACCAGGTCGTTTAATCGACTTTGTAGAACAAAAAGAAGTCTGGCTGGACCAGATTGAATTTTTGGTGATTGATGAAGCAGACCGTTTGCTGGATATGGGCTTCATTCCATCGGTAAAACGTATTGTGCGTTTTTCTCCACGTAAAGAACAACGTCAAACCTTAATGTTCTCTGCCACCTTTAGCTATGATGTGTTGAATCTGGCGCAACAGTGGTTGTTCGAACCGGTGACTGTGGAAATTGAGCCGGAAAAGAAAACCAATGCCGATGTAGAACAGCGCGTGTATATGGTTGCCAAAACAGATAAATATAAGTTGTTGCAAGAAATCCTGCGGGATGAGCCGATTGAAAAAGTCATGATTTTTGCCAACCGTCGTGACCAGGTACGCAAGCTTTATGATCACCTGAAAAAAGACGGTTATAAGGTGGTGATGCTTTCAGGTGAAATTGCACAGGACAAGCGCCTGAAAATGCTGGATCAGTTTAAGAACGGTCAGCATAATATTATGATCGCAACCGATGTTGCAGGTCGTGGTATTCATGTGGATGGCGTTTCACATGTGATCAACTTTACCTTGCCTGAACAGTCAGATGACTATGTTCATCGTATAGGTCGTACCGGTCGTGCGGGAACGCGTGGGGTAAGTATCAGTTTCCTGTCTGAAGATGATGCGTTCTATCTTCCGGAAATTGAAAAAGCCATTGGCCAGAAATTACCTTTGACCCGTCTGGAAGGCTATTGCTAGTTTTAAGAAATTTATTTCAGCATTAAGAATAGATAAAACAAAAAGCCGCTTCAATAAGCGGCTTTTTTGTTTGGGCTTTAGACAGCTTTATTCAATGAAAGATGAAACAGGCCACTATTTAGATGCTAGTTGGCTCGACAAGTGAAGGTCAGTACGGTTTGATAGTCTTCATCGCGTGCCAGACTGCCACTTTTGCCAGCCAAGGTACCAAGGACCGTGGTTGCAGCCTGAATCATTTGTCCGGTTTGCTCATCGACTACCCCTTTTAAGGCACCGTTGTATTCAGTTTTTTCATTCACGATGACAGGGGTGGCTTTTTTACCACAGGCATTATTTGCTGCAGTAATCGCGTTATTTTTAGAAATTAAACTGCTTTTACCAATTCCCGTCACTTCATATTGATTATTTTCTTTTTGAATCGCTAAAGATGTGGTCGGATTGGATGCACAGGCAGTTAAGGCGAGAGCAACGGCAACTGTTGAAGCGAGTGCAAAGACGTGTTTCATCTTTTTCCCCCTGGATTGTTTTAAAGAGAATTTAAGCTATTTGAACATGATTTTTTGAATGATTTTTGAAGGGCTTGTATGAAATATGCAGCTTTATATGAACTCTCTGTGACTGAAGCTTAGTTCAGTCGGCCATTGTGGAGTAGACATTCAATTAACGCTCTAGAGTAACGGAACAAGATTATGCTAATCTTGGTGAAATATTTTAGTAAACAGATATCAAAGTCAATGACGGATTCAGCGGTAGATACGGTTCATCAGAATATTCATCAGCGTCAGTCGATTGGGCATTTGGTTGAGCCTGCTCCGAATGCAGAGCAACTGGAGAAAGCCTTTCAGGCGGCTTTGACTGCGCCGGACCATCATCGGTTAAAGCCCACCCGTTTTGTTGTTATTCCGAGTGATCAGCGTGAAGCTTTTGGGGAGTTGCTTTCCAGAGCTTTGGCGGATTTAGGTGAAACTGATCCTGTTCAATTGGATCGGGTAAAAAATCATCCATTTCGTGCACCATTACTGGTTTTGGCCTTAACCCAATTTCAGCCCCATCCGAAAGTGCCTAATTTTGAACAGACCTTAAGTTCAGGCGCAGCAATTGAAAACTTCTTGTTGTCTTTGCAAGTGCAGGGCTTTTCAACCATGTGGCGTAGCGGGGCAGTGGTTGAGTCGCCATTGTTTAAGCGAATCTTGGGGCTGTCAGAAGATGATTTAATTTCTGGAATTATTTATATTGGAACCGCAGCGAAAGCGATTCCAGCGCGTACAGCAGTGGATACACAAAACTATGTCAGTTATTGGAATAAGTAACTGTATTGAATCATAATTTGAGATATAAAAATAATGTCAGAGTTGAAATTTTCAGATCTTGTTGAACCGGTTGCAATTGATCAAAAAACGGCCTTGCGTGTAACCGTGTTGGGTGGTGGCAGTTTCGGTACGGCAATGGCCAATACTGCTGTACGCAATGGTTGTGACACCATGATCTGGATTCGTGATGAGGCAGCAGCAGCAGAAATTAATCAGACCCATATCAATAAACGCTATTTACCCGATTTTGTTTTGGAGCCGGGTTTAAAGGCGGTATCGGATTTAGAAACGGCTGTCTGTAATCGTGACATTATTCTGGTGGCTATTCCTAGCCATTCTTTTCGAGATGTACTGAAACAAATCAAGCCTTTTATCAGCTCGCAGGCCGTCATTTCTCTAACCAAAGGCATTGAGGCGAAAACTTTCCATTTCATGAGCGATATTATTCGTGAAGAATTGCCTCAGGTTCCCTATGGTGTGCTTTCCGGGCCGAATCTGGCCAAGGAAATTATGGCCGGGCAACCTGCAGGAACGGTGATTGCCAGTCAATCTGAACTGGTACGTTATGCCGTACAGCAAGCGCTGCATAGTGCATTGTTCCGGGTTTTTGGTAGCGATGATGTGCATGGTGTGGAACTGGGCGGGGCATTAAAAAATATCTATGCGGTTGCCATGGGCATGGCTGCTGCTTATAAGGTGGGTGAAAACACCAAGAGCATGATTCTGACCCGTGCACTGGCAGAAATGAGCCGTTTTGCAGTGAAACTGGGTGCAAACCCGCTGACATTCCTGGGATTGTCTGGCGTAGGTGACTTGTTTGCTACCTGTAATAGTCCGCTCAGCCGTAACTATCAGGTGGGTTTTGCCTTGGGTTCAGGTAAGACCCTGGAACAGGCCACTCAAGAATTGGGTCAAACTGCGGAAGGGATCAATACCATTGTGCAGGTGCGCAGCCGTTCGGAAGAATTGGGTGTGTATATGCCAATTACCAGTGCTTTATATGATGTGATTTTTGAAGGTGCGCCACCTTTAAGCATTGCACTTTCACTCATGAAAAATGGCCACCGCAGTGATGTAGAATTTGTTTTACCTCATAATGAAGTGTAATTTTTAAATCATCTTATTGCGTTCATAAAGCTTGGTTATAATGGCTGCATATTTGAAAATAAGGAATTTTTATGCAACTTACCTTAGTCCGTCATGGTGAAGCCGCTCCTGCGGTGCATGGCAATGATGACAAGCGTCCTTTGACCGAGCGTGGACATACGCAGGCCCAACTTACCGCAGAATATTTAAAGGATATTATCCGGCCTGATGCCTTTGTGGTGAGTCCTTTATTGCGTGCGCAGGAAACCCTGGCACATTTGCAACATTATTTTCGTGATGTACCCGTGCTGGTATGCAATAAGATTAAGCCGGATGATGACGCAAAATTGGCAGTGGACTGGCTGTCTCAGCTTCCTTATGAGTCTATTGTGGTAGTGTGCCATATGAATGTGGTGGCGCATATTGCAGCATTGTTGACAGCAGAACCTTTTCATCCGTATGCTCTGGCTGAAGCGCGGATATATGAACAGGCAGTGATTGCAACTGGTTTATCAACACAGTTAAAAAGTTTTATTCCAAACGCATAAAATATTAATTAAAACGGCAGAAAAACATTAATGTTGTATTTATGGATGCCTGAAGCCAATGGGGTTTGGCAATGGTCGACTGGAGAGAGCTGGTCTCAGGCCTCTAGTCTTGAACAATTAATTCAAGATATTCAAGGCTATCATGGACAGGAAGCGATTGTATTTTTTCCCAGTCGCGATGTACAAATGCTGCAACAGAGTCTATCCAGGCCCCAATACAAGAAATTGGGTGCGGATGGGGTGAAATATTTATTAGAAGAATTTGTGGTTTTACCCATCGATTCAATGAAAATATTGCATCATTTTCAAAATCCAGATCAATTGATCATTTTAGGTGTAGCTAATAGCACCGTTGAAACCTTACAACATGCCTTGAACTTAATCCCGGTTAAGGTCGTTTCCTTATTACCGGATTTTCTTATTTTACCGGTTCCAGAGGTGGGGCAAACCATCATTGCGAATCTGTCAGGACGCTTGCTGGTCCGTGAAAGCGAATTTATGGGCAATTCGGTAGATGATCTGGCACTTTTTTTAGATTATCAGACTCCGGGACAATCTTATAAAATCAGCAACTTTACTGCTGAACAAATGCAAAGCCTTGAAGCCATGGTGACGCATGAACGGATTGAATCTTTTCATTATGAAGTACCGGTATTAAAAAAAGCGCAACATCATCCTTTTAATATTCTGCCTAAAGCTAAAAACAGTCAGGGTATATCGGGCTATTGGAAAGCGTGTGCTGCAGTCTTGGTTGCTGCTGTTGTGGTCCAGTTTGGCTATGACGCAACACGCTGGTATAAATATAAAAAAGTGGCAGACCAGACTGCATTACAAGCCATTGATCAGTATAAGTACTGGTTTGGTCAGAGCAGCCGTGTGACCGAGCAGAATTTAAAAAGCCAGTTTGAAAGTCATGTACGCTTGAATAAAAGTGCCAACACTCAAGCTTTGCAGTTGTTGAGCCGGATTGGTCCGGTACTGATGCAAAATCAGATTGTGGCTAATCGGATCAATTATGATGCTTCTATTTTAAATATGGAATTGAAAGCCAACTCTGCGGCTGCTTTGCAAAACTTGACCCAGCAGCTCAATCAGCAAGGCTTTAAGGCAGAATTAGGCAATATTCAGCCCAATGGTGCAGGTGCAATTGGATTGGTGAAAATACAATAATGAATACATCAGAAAAACTGCAAAACTCGATTGACCAATTCATTGAACGAGTCACGGATTATCTGGATCAGCTGTCGCAACGTGAACGTTATCTGGTGATCTTTACCACGATTTTTGTGCTGGTTGCGGCCATTGGTTCGGCACTTTGGTATATGCATGCCGCTGCGAATAAACAACAGAATCGGGTCAATGACTTTAAAGACATGATCGTATGGATGCAAAGCAATGCAGTGACCATGAAAGCTGCAGATGATGTGCAGTTAAGTGCGGCAGATAAAGTCCAGCGCGTTGCCCAGCAGCAGGGATTGTCTGTGGCATCCCAACAAACAGGCGAGCAAATCCAGATTGTTGCGGCACATGAAAATTATGCCATTTTGGCAAATTTTTTAACCCAATTGGCGCAGATGGGTCTAAGTCTTGAGAAAATAGAATTAATTTCCGAGGCGGGGCAGATTAAATTAACAGCGACAGTGCAATAAAGGGTAAAAATAAAGATCTGCTAAGCATGGTGTTTTCTCCGGGCTATGCCTATAATATGGCGACTTAAAAAGCAGTAGACTTTTATAGATATGTTGTATTCTCTTGCCCGCCCTTTGTTGTTTTCTTTAGCACCGGAGCGTGCACATGAGCTCACACTATCGTTATTGAAATCAGCCCATCGCATGGGCATGATGCGTCAAAACGTAGCGTCCAAACCTGTAACCTGTATGGGAATTGAATTTCCCAATCCGGTAGGTTTGGCAGCCGGTTTAGACAAAAATGGCGCTTATATTGATGCCCTGGCTGGACTGGGATTTGGTTTTATTGAAATTGGAACCATTACACCACGTCCCCAATCGGGCAATCCGCATCCCCGTTTATTTCGCTTGCCTGAAGCCAAGGCCATTATTAACCGTATGGGATTTAATAATGACGGGGTAGACAAGCTGATTGAAAATGTCAAGGCAGCAAAATTCAAGGGTATTTTGGGTATTAATATTGGTAAAAATGCCGATACTCCTGTTGAAAATGCCGTTGATGATTATCTGATTTGCCTGGAAAAAGTTTATAACTACGCTTCCTATATCACGGTCAATATTTCATCGCCGAATACCAAAAATTTGCGCAGCCTGCAAAGCGGCGATGCCTTGACCGAGTTGCTGCAAACCTTGAAAAAGCGTCAGCTTGAACTGGCGGAAGAGCATCAGCATTATGTGCCTCTGGTGCTGAAAGTTGCACCGGATCTGAGCAATGAAGATATTCAGTTCATTGCCAAACAGTTAATCCAGTTTAAAATTGATGGTTTGATTGTGACCAATACCACCTTGTCTCGTGAAGGGGTGGAAAACCTGAAATATGGTAATGAAGCGGGTGGCTTGTCTGGTGCTCCTGTATTTGAAAAAAGTACCGCTTGTCTTGCCGCTTTTGCTAAAGTATTACAAGGTCAGATTCCATTGATCGGGGTAGGCGGGATTTTGTCTGGCGAACAGGCCGTTGCGAAACAGCAGGCAGGTGCCAGCCTTGTACAAATTTATAGTGGCCTCATATATACAGGTCCAGCCCTGATTAAAGACTGTATTGATGCTTTAAACACGCCATGAATACGCTGGATATCTTCATACTGATTATTTTGCTCATTGGAGGGCTCAACGGTTTGCGACAAGGATTGGTTTCAGCCTTTGCGAACTTGGTAGGATGGGTTTTTGCACTCATAGTCGGTGCAAAATACGCTACCATCCTGGCACCTTCGATGGTCTCACTCAGTGGAGATCCAGTAGTACAAAAAATAGCAGCTTTTGCATTTATTGTATTGCTGATGGTGGTTTTAACCTGGATTATTACTGCCTTACTCAACAAGATATTAAAAAGCCTGAAACTTGGCCCGTTAAACCGTTTGGCGGGTAGCGCTTTTGGCTCTTTAAAAGGTTTATTGATTGTACTCATCACCATGCAGGGCCTGGGCCCCTGGGTGGAAAGTTCTCCGCACTGGAAACAGTCTAAATTTGTACAACTCCTTATTCCGTATGCACCCTGGGCGACTGAACTTTCTAAAGAAGCGGCGCAAGGGGCACTTTCTCATATCAAGTCTGAAGATGCAGCGTCATCTTCCGACACATCGTCTGAAAAAACGCAGAAACATGCAGTGCGTACAGGCGAATCAACAAATAATCCTTTTTATTAATCCTAGCTTGTTTGCGAGGTTGCTATGTGTGGAGTAGTTGGTATAGCTGGTAAGTCACCCGTTAACCAAATGTTGTTTGATGCATTGACGATGTTACAGCATCGTGGTCAGGATGCAGCCGGAATAGTAACCTGTCATAACGGGCGGCTATTCCTGCGTAAAGACAACGGTATGGTGCGAGATGTCTTCCATACGCGTCACATGCGTGCCCTGCTAGGCAATTACGGTATTGGTCATGTGCGTTATCCGACAGCGGGTTCTTCAAGCAGTGCAGAGGCACAGCCATTTTACGTGAACTCGCCTTACGGGATTACCTTGGCGCATAATGGTAACTTGACCAATGCTGAAGAAATTCATGAAGATTTGTTTAAAACAGATCTTCGTCATATGAATACCGATTCGGATTCTGAAGTATTGTTGAACGTTTTTGCGCATGAAATGCAGAAAAGTGGCAAATTGAATCCAACTCCGGAAGATATCTTTAATGCGGTGTCACGTGTACACGAGCGCTGCAAAGGTGCTTATGGGGTCGTTGCCATGATTACCGGACATGGTCTGGTGGGTTTCCGTGACCCGAATGGTATTCGTCCACTGATTTATGGTTCGCGTGAAACTGAAAACGGCACTGAATATATCATTGCTTCCGAGTCTGTGGCGATTACCGCTCTAGGCTTTAGGGTTGAACGTGATATCGAGCCAGGCGAAGCCATTTTCATTACCTCGAAGGGTGAGTTGTTTAGCAAGCAATGTGCGGTTAATCCTGAATATCGTCCTTGTATCTTTGAATATGTGTATTTTGCACGTCCAGATGCCATTATTGACGGCATTTCAGTGTATAAAGCACGTTTAAAAATGGGTGAAAAGCTTGCCAGCAAAATCATCCGTGAATGGGGAGATGAGCACGACATCGACGTGGTGATTCCAATTCCAGATACTTCACGTACTTCAGCTTTAGAGCTTGCAAATACTTTGGGTGTTAAATTCCGTGAAGGCTTTGTGAAAAACCGTTATATCGGGCGTACCTTCATTATGCCTGGCCAGAAACAACGCGAGAAATCAGTACGTCAAAAGCTCAACCCGGTTGAACTGGAGTTCAAAGGCAAAAACGTTTTACTGGTAGATGACTCGATTGTACGTGGTACCACCTGTAACGAAATCATTCAAATGGCTCGCGATTCGGGTGCGAAAAAAGTATTCTTTGCTTCGGCTGCACCGATGGTGAAATATCCAAACGTGTACGGTATTGATATGCCAGCAAAAGCGGAACTGATTGCATCGAACCGCAGTGTTGAGGAAATCCGTGAAATTATTGGTGCAGACCGTTTGATTTTCCAGGATCTGGAAGATCTAAAAGGTGCAGTTCGTACTAACAAGGTACCGGCATTACAGGAATTTGACTGTTCGGTGTTTGATGGTGTGTATGTAGCGGGCGGTATCGATGAAGCTTATCTGGATGAACTGGAAAGCAAGCGTAACGACTCTGCTAAAAAGGCTCAAGATGGTTATATTGATGTCAATATTGATGCAGCATCAGTAGACTTGACTGGTGTGAAAGAAGAATAAATTCTTCTGGCATACCATGAAAAGCGGGAAATTCCCGCTTTTTTAATTTATGATGTGTGAATAAATACAATGTAATACAGGAAATTTACATTGAAAAGTGCGGGTTATTTGTTCATAAAAAATAAAAATATGGTTTGGTCTGCAAGTATTTGTCTGCTTGCGGTGCTGCTTTCGTTATTTATTTTAAATACTATTGTCGGATTGAACGTTTTCTATTTTGACCAGACTCAATCCATCTTCTGGCATGTACTGAGCCCTTATCTGATTGTGCTTTTGCTGAGCGTAATGGCTATTTCTGTATTGTATGAGTTTTATGTCTTTCGTTCAGGCGGACACTCACTGGCAAAACAGATGGGGGCTCGCCGCTTAAGTCTTATCGAAAGTATTCCTGAAGAAAGCATTGCCCTTAAAATTACTGAACAACTGGCGGATACTTTTTTAATTGAGGCACCGGCAATCTATGTGCTTCCCGATGAAGTTGGCGTGAATGCGCTGACCGCAGGGTTTTATCCGCGCGATATTGTGATTATTTTGACTTGGGGCGCTTTACAGAATCTGGATGAATTGGAACTTTATGGTTTGCTCAGTCATGAGTTTAATAAAATTCTGTCTGGTGAAACCGCTGAAAACACCCGCTTAAAAATTCTCTACAGTAGTCTGAGCACTTTGAGCCAGTGGGGCAGTAAAATTGCCAAACTGGGTTTTACCAAGCATGGTCAGGCACATACACATAAATTTGCCACTTCTTTCGTGGCCCTGGGAGGAATAATCTGGTTGATTGGAAGCCTGGGGGTGTTGATTACCCGTCTGATTAAATATATTTCGCTGGGTAGCCGGACCTTTAAAAATGACCAGAAAACCAGGCGCCTGATTCAAAACGATGCCAATGTGCAAACTTTACTCAGAATTTATGTCCATCATTCAGGTTCGCAAATTCACAGTGAATATGCCGAATCCATTTCGCACATGTGTTTTGCCAACTCTTTAAGTCCACAAAACTGGATGAATATTCATCCCAGCATCGAACAGCGTATTTATGAATTGAACCCTGGTCTGGTGCAGGATTTGCAGCTTGAAAATTTAAAAAAATTGCGTAATCAGCCACTATTCAGTCTGTTTCGTTCGCTTGATGAGCTGAACAGTGAAGTCTATACGCCGTGGAGTTCACCACAGCCGTTGCCATTGCTGCGTTTATCACCAATCAGTTTTGCGATTAATGATGCCATCAAGCCCTTAAAACCAGAAATTCGCGACAACATGCAACGTCCTGAACTGATCCAGCGGGCATTGCAGACTGCAACCGGTTCACGCGAGGTGATGGTGGCGATTTTAATGATTCGCCAATACCGTGAATTTATTCCTGCCGAGGCAGAAGTCAGTCGCGCCATTGTCGATTCATTGCTGCATCTGGATGGTCGGGTGCATATCTCCATCTTTTACGAAGCCTGTAAAAATATCGGCACGATGCCTGCGACCATTGCACGCCAGTTTTTAATGAAACTGGCGCGAATTATTCAGGAAGATGGGGAAATTGGTCTGCTGGATGCTTTATTGCTGGAGTGTGTGAAATTTGAATTAAATCTGCTGCCATTGCATACCCCGACTTCACTGGAAGATGTCAAGCCGCAGATCGTACGCCTGATTGATGCCTTGTTGCATGTACAACAGATTAATAGCCAGAATCAGCTCGATGTGCGGAAAAAAATTCTCCACCGGGTATTGACGGTACAGGAACTGGAAATGTATGCCGAAATTTCGGATGAGCCAATTGATCTGGCAGAAATATTAAATGATATTGCGGGTTTGCTGCTTCGTGACCGTTTAAGTATTTTAGGGGTTGCTGAGTTATGTTTGTGGAATGACCGCATTATTACCCAGGACGAGCTTGATGTTCTGCAGCTGCTGTATTGGCGTTTTGGTTTTGAAACCGATGAAATTGTCGAGTTGATGCAGAAGAAAAACAGTTTAATGATTGTCTGAACAAGCTGCGATAAAATGGGTGATGATTCAATAAAAGCACAGCAAAAAATCAGTAATCTCGTTAGAATACCCAGTATTCAATTGGTGATGAAGAAAGATGATCGGGCATCAGCGTGACATATTGGCAACATTGGGGATCGATATCTGGATTCCCCGGGATGTTGCATGTCAAAAAATGCCATCTTCATCGCTGTGGCGAGATCAGGCTGCAGCTGAATATCAGACTGAAATTGTGCTGGAAAAAACGCCAGCTGTATTGCCATTAGAGCTTCAAGAAAATCAAAATCAAGCATTTGAACATGTCGAGCCGTTGAGTGCTCCAGTTGCAGCAAGTGTAGAAAAAGCTGAAGTTGTTGCTGAAGTGATTGCAGAGCGTGCAGCACTACAAATAGCAGCGTTCCAATTGCAGGCCTTGAGTTTGCTACATTGTGTCATTGTGGTCGATGCAACCGAAATCACCGCCGAGCAGCAGCAGCTTTGGAATAATATCCAGCATGCGGTGCTGGCTGAATATTATGAATTGCAGTGGCCATTTCCTTTGATGAACTTTCAGGATGGTCATGGCGCGGAAAGTTATGTGCAAGGCTTTTTAGACGCAATCACTGCAGATAAAAACATTATTTTTCTCGGGCAATGTGCTTATTTTAAACATTCAAAAAGCATCAATCTGGCGGGTTTGCAGGAAATGCTGGATCAGCCCCTGTTAAAAAAACGCTTGTGGCAGTTTATGCAAAAATCGCCTCTCAACACGGATGGAACATGAACAAGAAAGTCGTGGTTTTTAGCCAGTTAGATCGGGATATCCTTCAGCGATTACAACAACAATATCAGGTGGTCATTATCAACCCGAAACAGGGTGATGTGAATGAACAGATACGTGAACAGGTGAAAGATGCCGATGGCATGATTGGTGCAGGGCGTTTGCTCAATGCAGATAATTTGGCGACAGCACAACAGCTTAAAATTATTTCCAGTGTCAGTGTGGGCTATGACAATTATGATCTGGCCTATTTAAACCAGCAAAAAATCTGGTTATCCAATACCCCGCATGTATTAACTGAAACCACGGCCGATTTGGCTTTTAGCCTGCTGATGAGCGCAGCACGTAAAGTTCCCGCCCTGGATCAATGGACCAAGCAGGGCAATTGGCAACGCACTGTGGGGACGGCACAATTCGGGCAGGATATTTTTGGTAAAACGCTCGGCATCATCGGTTTGGGCAATATCGGCGCTGCGATTGCACGGCGTGGTTTTTATGGTTTTAACATGAACATTCTTTACCATAACCGCCGTGAAAAACTGGAACTGGCACAGCCCTTAAACGCCCGCTACTGTGCCTTGAATGAGTTGTTGAAACAGTCTGATTTTGTGGTGGTCGCTGTGGATTTAAATGCAGAATCCCAAGCTCTGATTGGGCAGCACGAGTTCGATCAAATGCAGCCACATGCAGTTTTTGTCAATATTGCCCGTGGTTCCGTGGTGGATGAGCAGGCAATGATTGATACGCTCAAAGCAGGTAAAATTTTTGCTGCCGGACTGGATGTCTATGCCAAAGAACCTTTACAGGCATCAGAACTTTTTGCTCTGGAAAATGTGGTGACTATGCCGCATGTGGGTTCTGCGACTGCGGAAACGCGTAAAAAAATGGCTGAACTGGCTTATCGTAACCTGGTTGAGGCCCTGGAAGGACGTACACCTCCTTATTTGGTGAATCCTGCCTTTTCTTAAAATTTGATAACACTTCATTGCAAATTGCTCCAATTTTCAATGTTATATTCGGATAAATTGAAAAAAAGCAGTTTGAGTACATCACATTGAAACGGTTTTTATGGGCTTGCAACATCACTTTGATTTCAGCCATGGCATTAACGCACAGTGCAAATTTCAATTCAACGCCGCAATTGAATGTTCCTGAAATTGGCAGTGGGGTTGGTCTGATTGACCAGCAAAAAGAAAGAATGATTGGTGAAAAAGTCTTTCGTGAAGTACAGCATCAAATGCCCGTTTTGCAGAATCCATGGCTGGAAGATCAGTTGGGGAGTGTATTTTCACATATTTTAAGCCAGACCCAGCTGGGTCAGCCCATAGGTCTGGTGATTATCAATGATCCGCAAATCAATGCTTTTGCTGTTCCGGGTGGGTTATTTGCCATCAACACGGGAATGGTGATATCTGCCCGAAATATGGATGAAGTCGCTGGAGTGATGGCGCATGAAGTGGCGCATGTGTCACAACGTCATTACAGTCGTTCACAGGAAGCTTTTAAGGGGCAGGGCCTGTTAACCTTGGCGGGATTGCTGGTCGGTGCGCTGATTGCTTCTCAAGCGGATGGCGATGCCGGAACTGCAGTGATGTTGGGTTCTCAGGCAGCGATGATGGATAAACAGCTGAACTATAGCCGTAATCAGGAGCGTGAAGCGGACCGGATTGGCATGCAGTATATGTATAGCGCAGGCTATAATCCGCAAAGTATGGCGGATTTTTTTGAAGTGATGGACCGGGCAACCAGTAAAGTCAGTTTTCTGCCTGATTTCTGGCTCACCCATCCACTCAGCACCGAGCGGATGAGTGAGGCACGTTTAAGGGCTAATCAATTTCCCCGTATAAAATCAAATTTACATGATGAAGATTTTGAAATCCTGAAATGGTATAGCCGGGTCATTTCAAATCAGGCGACGGAACAGCAACTCCAGGTTTTGGCAAATCGAAATAATTTTGCCGGCCAGCTGGTTTTATCCGCATTTTATTTAAAACAGGGCGATTATGTTCTGGCACAGCAGGTTTTGAATCAGGCGAAAGCACAGCAGCGTTTAAATAACTTATTGGTTTTAATTCAGACCGATATTTATTTGGGACAAAATAAAACCGAGCAAGCCTATCAGGCCGTTCAATCGGCAGCACGGATCATGCCGGAAAACCGGGCTTTGGCTTTTAAGCTGGCAGAAGTCTATATCCGTCAAAAAGAGCCTGTACTGGCATTCAGCCTGATTCAGCGCTTTATCAATAAAAATCCGCGTGATATTCAGGCCTGGCGCCTGATGCAGCAAGCGGCCAATATAGACCGGCAGTCACCGTTTAGAACGGTGAATGTGCTGCGTTACCGGGCAGAAGTGGAATACTGGTCAGGATTGGAAGAAAATGCGATTAAATCCTTATTGCATGCCCAGCGCCTGATTAAAGATAATGAAATGCTGGCGGCAAAATTAAAAGCACGGATTCAGGAAATGCAAAAAGAGCGACAGCTCAGAATTTAGCTGGATATGATTATGCTGCAATGATAATAAAAATAAGGAGTGACGCATGCTAGAAGGTCAATGCTTGTGTGGAAGAGTAAAGTATCGTTATGAGGGTGAAATTGAAAAAACCATCATCTGTTACTGCAAGGATTGTCAAATGGCTCAAGGTTCCATCTTTGGCTGGAATAGTCCATTACAGAAATCAGAATTTGAGATTACCCACGGTATTAAATTTTTAAAAGAATATTTCCATACTCCGAATAAAGCCCGGGTTTTTTGTCAGGAATGCGGTAGTCCGATTTATTCATATCGGGTCGATGTGCCGGATATTATTCGTTTACGTTTGGGAACGGTAACGCAAGGGCATTTACCTGTACCTTCCGAGCAAGCCTATATCCAATATAAACCTGATTTTTTGCATATCGATGAATAAAATCTGCAGCTGAAATGATGAGGCCTGTGATAATCTTTATGCCTTGTGAATTTTAAATAATGAACAGAATCGATTTATGAAAAAAATATTATTGGCTTTATTGGTATTGGGGTATGTGGGGTTAAATACGGCTTTTGCAGGCGTGGAGCAATATGTCGCAGCAGTGGATCAAATCTCTGAGCAGTACAAGCAGGAGAGCAGAAACTTTTTTAGCAGTCTAAATGCGCAACAGACGAGCTTTACGCCACAGCAACAAACACAGTACTGTGCAATAGTGGGCAGTTATATTGATCGGTTATATCAGGCGGCAGATCAGAACAGGGAAGCTTTGGATCGTCAATTTAGACAAATGACTAGGCAAGACGTCATTAATAAAGTGATGTCATCAAAAGAAATGCTGATTTTGAGAAAATATAATATTCAGTGTGATCTGAAATAATCGGAAATGTTTATGAGAGATTAGGGGAAATATTTGAACTGTCTTTGCTTAAAGGCAGTTCAACGCTAAAGAATGATTCTGGAGTTGGGAATTAGCTCAGTTTTGCTTTAATTTTAGCTGAAACTTGTGCAGGATCGGCGCGCCCGGCTATGAGCGGACGCAGAGAATTCATCACCTTACCCATATCTTTCATGCTAGTAGCTTCTTGTGCAGTAATTGTCTGCGCAATGATAGAATCAAGCTCTTCCTCAGTCATAGCTTCTGGTAGAAATTGAGATAACACTTCAATTTCGGCTTGCTCTTTACTAGCTAAATCATCTCGGCCAGCGCCTTCAAAGGCTTTAACCGATTCTTTACGTTGTTTAATTTGTTTTTCAATGACCGCAAGAACTTGAGCGTCGTCAAGCTCTTTGCGTTCATCGACTTCGATTTGCTTAATTGCTGCCTGCAGACTACGAATAACCGTCAACTTATCCATTTCTTTAGCACGCATAGTTGCTTTCAAAACTTCAGTAATTTGGTTTTTTAAAGTAGTCATTTATTTAGTCCAAGCAGTCAATCACAAATTAATCTTAGTAAAGGCGAGTAGTACGAACTGATTCGCGAGCCAATTTCTTTTGGTAACGTTTAACAGCAGCAGCTTTTTTACGTTTACGTTCTTGAGTTGGTTTTTCGTAGAATTCACGTTTACGAACGTCAGCTAAAACACCTGCTTTTTCGCATGAACGTTTGAAACGACGGATAGCTACGTCTACTGGTTCGCCTTCTTTCAATTTAACTTGTGGCATGAAGAATCCTCATTAAGTTATGGATAAGATCTATAGCACGATTGCCTTAGATCACAAGTGAAGGACAGTATTTTACTCATTTACATCTCATATCACAAGTCTATAATAGCTTTAGCAATATTTAGATACGGGTAAAAGGCAGTTTAATGATCGTTCTGGGCTTGGAAACTTCTTGTGATGAAACCGGGTTAGCACTCTATGACAGTGAAGTCGGCTTAATAGGACAGGTGTTATATAGTCAGATTAAACTGCATGCCGAATATGGGGGCGTAGTCCCGGAACTGGCTTCACGTGATCATGTGCGCAAGCTTATTCCTTTAATCAATCAGTTGCTTGAACAAAGCAAGATTAAAAAATCAGACATTGATGCAGTCGCCTATACACGTGGTCCTGGTTTGATGGGGGCACTCATGACCGGCGCACTGTTTGGTCGTACCCTGGCATTCGCGCTGAATAAACCGGCCATTGGTGTGCACCATATGGAAGGTCATATGTTGGCGCCCTTATTGTCTAAAACTCCGCCAGAATTTCCGTTTGTCGCTTTATTGGTCTCTGGTGGGCATACCCAGCTCATGGCGGCCCATGGCATTGGCCAATATGAACTGCTCGGTGAATCGATCGACGATGCTGCCGGTGAAGCTTTTGATAAAGTCGCGAAGATGATGGGCTTGCCTTATCCGGGTGGTCCGAATATTTCACGTCTTGCAGAGCAGGGTGATGCCACAGCTTTTGATTTTCCACGTCCGATGCTGCATCAAGGTCTGGATTTTTCATTTAGCGGTTTAAAAACTGCTGTTTCGATTCAGCTGAAAAAAGTGGAAGGCCAGAACCGTGAGGCGGATATCGCTGCATCTTTCCAGGAAGCACTGGTAGATACACTGGTTAAAAAATCGGTGAAAACCTTGAAGCAAACCGGTTTAAAACGTCTGGTCATTGCCGGCGGGGTAAGTGCCAATAAACGTTTACGTGAGCGACTGGAAGCGGATTTGGCTAAAATTAAAGCCCAGGTCTATTATGCGGAACCTGCTTTATGTACCGATAATGGTGCCATGATTGCTTTTGCCGGTTATCAGCGCTTAAAAGCAGGTCAGCATGATGGTTTGTCTGTGACGACGACGCCACGCTGGCCAATGACGGAATTGACCAATCCAAGCGAAGCTTAAATATTAAAGAATTAAAAAAGAGGTGCTTAGCGTCTCTTTTTTAATAATCAGCTGAAGCGGTTGCAGCAAAATATAATTTGATATATGTGCGTTTATATTTAGAATCGGTTTTGCTCAATTAAAATATATTTTAAAGTAAATCAAAAAAATATTTATTTTATGATCATCATCATAGGTTTGTTCATATGGACCATATAAATTTCAGAAGTTTTCAAGAGGCGGGGCAAGCGGTTTTAAAGTTTCTCCATTCACGCTTCGGATTTAACTTGTGGATGATTACCCGGGTAGAAGGTAAAGACTGGATTGTGCTGCAAAGCGAAGACCATGGTTATGATGTTCAGCCCGGACAGGTATTTCAGTGGGCGGATTCATTTTGCTTTCACATGATTGCCGGTAAAGGTCCTAAAATTGCTCCGCGTTCAGAAGACATTCCATTATATGCGACTGCACCGATTAACCAGCAAGTCAATATTAAGTCTTATATCGGTCAACCGCTCATCCATGAAGACGGCAGCTTGTTCGGTACCCTTTGTGCCATTGATCCGCAAATCAAATCTGATGCAATTATGCAGGAAGTGGAATTAGTCGAGTTATTCGGTAATTTATTAAGTAATATCCTTCAAGCTGAACTGCGTCAAAATGAACAAATCCGTCAGCATGAGCGTTTAGAAGCTGAAGCTCTAAGAGATGGATTGACGGGCTTATACAACCGCCGGGCCTGGGAAAAATTGGTTACTACAGAGGAAGAACGCTGTAAGCGTTATGGACATCCGGCAGCCGTTTTTTTTATTGACTTGAATGATCTTAAAAAAGTAAACGATAGTTTGGGACATGATCGGGGCGATGAGCTGATCCAACAAACGGCGAATGTGCTCAGAAATACCGCACGCAGTAATGATATTGTGGCGCGGTTAGGTGGTGATGAATTTGTGATTTTAAGTTTAGAAAATGATGAGGCAGGAGCAGAAGTACTCTTGAGTCGCCTTATGCAAGCCTTGAAGCAGGAAAAAATTGCTGCGGCGATTGGTGTGGCCATGCGTCATCCTGCTCAAGGACTGTTTAAAGCAGCTGCTGAAGCAGATAGAAGAATGTTTGAGCATAAACGGCAACTCAAGTCTGAAGCATAAAATTGGTTAGGATGACTTTGAACTGTTTTTCTTAATAAGCTGATTAAATTGGTCTTTTAATTCAAGATACTTGCGATGTGTCTTGGCCTCTGTTTATTTTGCTTGAAACTTTGCGCAGCGGCAGCCTTTTCTTGATTTTCTGGACTATACGGTAATTCAGCACGTCCATGCGGGCCGCTTAAGCTTTTTTATCGTCAGGAACAGCGCCAAAGTTTTTTAAGAAACCTCTGGAAGCCCGTGTAGGGATATCGTTTTTTTGTGATGATTTTTCATCTTTAATTCCATGAGAAAGTCATCATCTATTTTTCAGCCGGAGATACTTAAGGCGACTTTTTATTGTAATGGTAGCGAAATTTCCGATCTGCTCTGGTTAACCATTATGGAACGACAAGAAATAAGCTCAAATATAAAAAGCTTCGCTATGACGGAGCTTTTTATACTAGCTTAATCACTCTGTTTTTAAAGGGCTTTTAACTGCTGAGAACCAATCCAGTGCTTCGAAAACTGATACGCTGCACGCCCTGAACGCTGTCCACGTGCCTGACACCATCTTAAGGCTTCGGCGCGTACTTCATCTGTCATGGACATGCCGGCTTTGGCTAAATAGTGCTGCACGATCTCCAGATACAAATTTTGATTCATGGGATAAAAAGACAGCCACATGCCGAAACGGTCAGACAGTGAAATTTTTTCTTCAATGGCTTCTTGCGGGTGCAGCTCCGTATATTGCGGTACATCCATACGCGTTACGGGCGTGTTTTCATGCATAAATTCAGGCAATAAATGACGGCGGTTGCTGGTGGCATAAATAATAAAATTGCTTGAACCAGATTGTAATGAACCATCCAGGACACTTTTTAAACTGCGATAGTTTTCATCTTCTGCGTTAAAAGCCAGGTCATCACAGTAGACAATAAATTTTTCCGGGCGATTTTCAATCAATTTCTGAATCATCGGCAGATCGGCCAAATCATCACGTTCAATTTCAATTAAACGCAGGCCTTCCGATTCATACTCGGTTAACAGTGCACGTACAATGGATGATTTTCCTGTACCGCGTGAGCCAGTCAGCAGCACATCGTTGGCAGGCAAGCCTTTTAAAAATTGCCGGGTATTTTGAATTACTTTTTCTTTTTGTTTTTCTATACCCTTTAAATCGTCCAAATAGATTTTTTTGGGCTGCTGAATGGCCTTTAATTGTTGATTTTGCCACTTATAAGCCGAAGCTTCAAAGTTGGTTTCTTGTTTCAGTTCAGGGAGGTTTTGCTGTAGCTGTTGGAGTACAGTAGAAAGAACTTGTAAGATATTGTCAGGTAAATCAATTGTTGCCATGATGGTTCAGCTTATACGGATAAAGTGAAAAAAGGTCATTTTATATGGGAACTGTATATCAAATAGTCATAGTTTGCCAATTGAATAGGGGGTATCATGATTCACTCATCACTTGTAGATTGTGCGAATATGATGTTTGATACCCGATCTGGGACAGGAAATAATAATGAAAGTGTTTGAGGGATAAATATGTTATTTAATAATTTCACGACAAATATTAATCCACATCAAGCGTATCGTATAAAAAAATTAAAAAGTCAGCTTGCTTCGGCTGAAACATATGAAGAATGGAAGAGCATCGCCCTAAAAATAGATGAAGAATCCGGTGCTCAAGAGTGGAAATTGGATAACTGTTCACCTTATTTTGATGCCGAAATTATTTCTGGGCGATTAAGCAGGTTAAAACGCTACCGTTTTCAAAAACGTACTCAAGATCTCATGTATATATTGCGTGAAGGTTTAAGCTACGATATCGCAAATATTGCACATCCCATGCTTTTTAATGCTACCTATGTGGGCACTAAAAAAATTATTGAAGATTATGTGGAAGAAGTCAGTGAAAGCCTGGCTTACATTGCTTCGAGCAACTGTACTTGCTTGCCTATGGAAAAAAAAATAGAGTTCTTTCAGCAGTGTAAAAAAGCTTATGGCCAGCCTGCGATCATGTTTTCAGGTGGAGCAACTTTAGGACTGTTTCATACCGGCGTATGTAAAGCACTGCTTGAACAGGATTTAATGCCTAAAGTATTATCCGGTTCGAGTGCCGGGGCAATCATGACCACCATGCTCGGTACTTCAAAACCTTCAGATATTACTGGTCTTTTAAATGGTGAAAACTTTTTTACCGAAGCTTTTCACTTTCGTAAATTTGGTGACCTTTTAAAGGGAAACGGTGGTTTTGCCGATGTAAAATACCTGAAAAAATTCCTGATTGAAAACTTGGGTGATGTGACATTTGAAGAAGCCTTTAAAACTTCCGGTTTACATATTAATGTCGCTGTAGCACCTTATGACACCTCACAACAAGCCCGCATCATGAATACTTATACTTCGCCAGATTTACTGGTTTGGAGTGCGGTGTTGGCATCCTGTGCTGTGCCCATCCTGTTTCCACCAGTTAAGCTCACCAGTAAGCGTTACGATGGCAAATTGACCCCTTATATGTCCAATACCCGTTGGGTAGACGGCAGTGTAAGAAGTGATTTCCCGCAAGAAAAAATGGCGCGACTGTATAACTTAAATTACACCATTGCCAGTCAGGTGAATCCACATATTGTGCCATTCATGCAAAGTGATGCGGAACGCTACCGTCGAGATGTGATGAGCTGGCCAGAGCGCATTGTACGTCGTCAGGGCAAAGTTATTACCAAGGGAATTATGGATTTTGCTCGTGGTCGGGTCGGCATGTTTCCTCCTGTACGCCGTTTGCTCGATCATGGATATGGGGTGATTGATCAAGGTTATTATGGGGATGTGAATATTGTAGGTGATTATAGTCTGCGCCATTATAGTTACATGTTCCAGAATCCACGCCCATATTTGTTCAAGTTATTGCAAAGAGAAGGGGAGCGGGCAACCTGGCCGAAAATATCTTCTATCGAAACCCATGCCCGTGTAGGTAAAACCATTCAGCACTGTTTAGAGCTTTTAAGTTATCAGCATGATCCAGAGAAAAAAACCGCAGAATTTATTGCAGTTTAAAGATGTGGATTTTTCTAATATCCATTTAATGTTAAAGACCAAGCCCAAAAGTTTAACTTTTGGGCGTTGTTTATATACCTTTGAATATCAGCAACAACGTTATTGGTTAAAAACCCAAAGCTTAAATAGCCATCCAAGCGTTGAAGACGGGTTTCGAAATGAACTGCTTTTTTATCAGCAATTTTTAGCTCAAGCTAATTCTGCCAGCAGCCAGCCTGATTTTTTATTGCCTTTTCAAATGATTTCTAATTTTAAAAGCCTGGCTGAATCACACATGTCGGGCAGTGCGGCATTGATTCTAAGCGATGCAGACTTATTGCTAGATGATTGTGCCGGGATGTCACTGCAACAGATCAAACAGACTTGCATAAAGCTGCTGGATGCCGTGGAGCAGTTGCATCAGCTCGGCTGGATTCATGGCGATTTAAAATGCGAGCACTTGGTTGAATATCAAAACCGTGCATGTTTAATCGATTTTGAGCAGGTACAGAAAATCAATGCAGTCCACCCCCTGAAAAGTCTGACTGCCACACCGCGCTATATGGCACCCGAACTTTTTCAGGGTGCCGATAAAACCGTACAAACCGATATTTATGCTCTCGGCATCATTCTTTATGAATGGCTCAGCGGGCAGCGTTTGAGGGCAAAAAATTACCGGGACTGGGCTTATTTACATTGTCAGCAGTTAACGATTGAACTGCCACAACATTTTTTGCCGTTTGAACGCTATTTGCGTGGAATGCTAGCGAAGCAAAAAGAACAGCGATTTACTGATATTTACACCATGAAACAGGCCTTACTTACTGAAATTGTTTAAGAAAAATACAGAAAAACGTTTTTTGTTTTTTATTTAAACAAACAAGTGGATTTTTCATAAAAAGGTCTTGTCATGAGGAATCGATCTCTATAATATACACAGCCACTGGGGACGTGGCGAAATTGGTAGACGCACTGGATTTAGGTTCCAGCGCCGCAAGGTGTGAGAGTTCGAGTCTCTCCGTCCCCACCACTTAAATATCAACATGGTTTGATAGTTAGGTTATAGAGGATTGGTGTAATGGTAGCATGACGGTCTCCAAAACCGTTCGTCAAGGTTCGAATCCTTGATCCTCTGCCAAGCTTTAAAAATCCAACATTAAGTTGGTACCCTGATGGGGACGTGGCGAAATTGGTAGACGCACTGGATTTAGGTTCCAGCGCCGCAAGGTGTGAGAGTTCGAGTCTCTCCGTCCCCACCATCATATTAAGGCAAGGTAAGCTACCTTGCTTTTTTATTGTAAAAAAATCCAGCCACTTGGTTGGTCCTGACGGGGATATGGCGGAATTGGTAGACGCACTGTGTTCAGGTCGCAGCGCCCTCTGGGCGTGAGAGTTCGAGTCTCTCTATCCCCACCATATGAAAGCAAGGTAAATCACCTTGCTTTTTTATTGCCTGTAAAAAAGTAAAGATAAATAAAAAGCCCAAAAATGGGCTTTCTAAAATAGATTTCTAAAAATAGATTTAAAATTATTATTGTTTTTGTTCCGATCCAAAATTACACATAGTCTTTTAAGCTTTTAAGTGATCTTCAAATTCTTCGCCGAGCTGCATGGCAAGGGCATTACCCGCTAAATCACAAGTGACCAGACCATATTCTTTTTTAAAGCTAAAGGTAAATCCACGATTGTCAGTCAATGACTTTACCGAATAGCCCAATTTTTCTAACCAGATACGAAATGCAATTAAATTTTTTGCCTTAACAACTTTCTTCACGAAAAAACTCCTTGTGTATATTAGACACTGACTGCAATTAAATAATTAATAGGGATGCAGGTATTTTTTTAAAGGGTAGCTTGAACAGGTTTTTTATAAAATAAATATTTTGTATTTTTTTTATGCAGGAAATGCATAAATAATAAGTAAATTTTGGATGGAAAATCATCGGGTATTGAAAGAAATAATTTTGTATATAATTGATTTTTATTTATTTTAATCTGGGTATTTCAGATTTTTTGAAATTGAAATATTTAAACACAATTTTCGGTGTTGCAGATATGTTCTTATCTTGGAGTTGTTTTGGGGATATTTCGATAGCGAAGTGAAGTGAGCATCTCTCTCGGTTAATGATCCATTCACTCAATGCTCCATGCAATAGCCACCAAAAAAAATAACGCTGCTTCGGATTTAAAAAACAGATAAAGTATAGACTGCCGTACCGAGGAATTTTTTGAATTCTGGTCGGTGTAAAATGTTGATTAAGATGAAGCCTGGATTGCAATGACCACAGAAACCATTGAACAGAACGTACTCAAGCAAATTCAGCACATGCAGCAACAAGGCTTGGTACCTGTTGCTGTCATGCTGGGCCATGAGGATTGGCTATTTTTTGCAGAACAATCCAAAGTGTCCTATACGCCTTTTGGCAGCGCCCGTCGTTATCAACCCGCTTTGGGCGGTTTACTGCTGGTTCGGGTTGACGAGATGCAGGTCACCCAAGTGGTGACGCAAAATGAGCTGGATGCTTATACCGAAACCCATCAAATTTTATAAACCTGCCGTAATTAACATAAAATCAGTTAAAAGTTATCTTTTAACTGGCGTATGTGCCGAAATTCTTCCACGCTTTCCACCCTTAAAAAGGGATTGGTTTGCAGTTCCAGTTCAATGCTACTTGGCAAGGTGCTTTGACCGAGCATACGCAGTGCTTCCACCTGTTCGAAGCGCTGCTGAATTGCCAGATTGTCAGGTTCGACATGTAACGCAAACTTGGCATTGGCCAGCGTATATTCATGGGTGCAGTAGACTTTGGTGCGTGCAGGCAAAGCGGCCAGGCGATTGAGCGAATGGTACATCTGCTCATAGGTGCCTTCAAACACGCGGCCACAACCCATGGCAAACAGCGTATCGCCACAGAAAAGCACGTCTAGCGCATCAATAAAATAAACGATATGCCCCAGCGTATGTCCAGGTACAGCAATAATTTCAATATTTAAATCATGAAAATTAAGATGATCTTCATGTTGCAGGGGATGAGTGATAAAAGGAACTTTGCTTAATTCTTCCCGTGGACCATAAACGGGGATATGACGATTTTGTAAAAGCTCGGGCACACCGCCAATATGGTCTTTATGCCAGTGCGTCAGCCAGATCTGAGCCAGCGTTAAACCGTTCGCTGTACAAAACTCTTCGACCAGATGGGCTTCAGTGGGGTCCACTGCAACTACTTCTTTGCTTGGGATATGTTCTAATAACCAGATATAGTTCTGTAATTGATTTTTCACATCAATCATATGGACTTGAAAATTCATGAGATAGAAATCAATGATATAGATATGAATAAGCTAGCCTTAAAGCCAGGTTTTTTCCAGGGGAAAATCGCAATTAATAGGCCAGTATTTATACATAACGTTGCTGATCTGTAGTTGGATATAAAAACAGTCTTTCTAGATCGGCTTTTTGTTTTTTTAAATTATCAAATGAAGTGCAACAGAGATTAAATTATTGGAAGTAAGCAAGATGAAAATGTATCAGGTGGATGCCTTTACTACGGAACTGTTTAAAGGTAATCCTGCGGCAGTGATTGTGACTGAACAGTGGCTGGATGAAGCCTTGATGCAAAATATCGCCCTGGAAAATAATCTGGCAGAAACTGCTTTTGTAAAAATGCTTGATGTAGAAAACTATGAAATCCGCTGGTTTACCCCAAGCACAGAAGTGAACTTTTGTGGCCATGCAACGCTAGCCAGCAGTTTTGTGCTATTTAAAGATTATACCACTGCAAAAACCATTCAGTTTCATGTTAAAGAGCTCGGCATTTTTGTGGTAAGCCAGGAGGCTGATGGCAAAATCAAGATGAATTTTCCGATTCGCCGTGCAGAAAAAATTACCGATTATCCTGAAATTTTAAAGCAAATTTTAAGCAAGCCATTTAAAAATGTTTATTTAAATCATCAGGCCTACATTATGGAATATGCAAATCCGGAAGATGTACGGGATGAAAAGCCCAATCTGGAATTATTCAAACAATGGACACTCAATCAAGCTGGGCAAACCCAACCCAAGTGTGTTCTGGATCTGGCTATTACTGCTCAGGCTGCTGCACCTTATGATTGTATATCGCGCTATTTTGCTCCCGCGAATGGCATTCAGGAAGATCCGGTTACCGGTTCAATTCATACCGCAATTGCACCGCTTTGGGCGGAGAAACTGGGCAAAAAAGACATTCTGGCTTATCAGGCATCCGCGCGTGGGGGAAAATTATATTGTGAACTGCTTGAAAATGAACGGATTGAAATTTCTGGTTATGCAAAATTATATATGCAGGCAGAGCTACATCTGTAACATATGGATATAAATGAACGACAAAGCTGTTGAAATAAACGGCAATGCTTGCAAAAAGTGACTACTCAACATCATGATCATTTTCTAAGATGTGATGCTTAAAAATTCATATGACTGAATAAATTGGAATAATTATGCTCATGCGGTTCAAACAACTTACTATCTCATTATTATTTGTTGGTTTTAGTGCAACTGCCTGGGCACAACCGATTTTGGTTAAATCTGAGCAGAAGATTGAAGAATATACATTAGACAATGGTTTTCGTGTGGTGCTGGCGCAAAACGATAAAGAAAATAAAGTGTTTATGAACACCGTCTATCTGACTGGTTCGCTCAATGATCCGCAGGGCAAAGGCGGTCTGGCGCATTTGCTCGAACATCTGGCATTTAAGGGAACACAGAATATCAAGGGTGAAGAATTTCAGCGCCGCCTGGATCAATACACCTTAATGACCAACGCCAGCACGGATTATTATTCCACCAAATATACCAATGTGATCCGTCCTGAACAGAATGCGATTAATCAAGTGATTCATCTTGAAGCTGAACGTATGGACAAGCTGGTGCTGCAGGAAAAGTTTGTGCCTTCTGAAATTGCCATTGTGAAACGCGAACGTGAAGTTCGTATGGATCAGCCTTTTGCAGTGATGATGGACCAGATGTGGAAATCGGCTTATGGTAACCAGTATCTGGGACGTTTGCCGATTGGCGATTTAAAAGAATTGCAGTCCATCAAAATGGATGAGCTGAATAAATTTTATCGAACTTGGTATGCACCGAATAATGCGGTGATGATCATTTCCGGTAAATTTGATAAAGCCGCTGTGTTAAAACAGATTGATCAGCAGTTTAGTCCAATAGCAGCTCGTCAGGTTCCAGCACAGACCAAGGTTCCTGTGCTGGATTCGGCCAAAATTCAGCAAAGAAATTTTGCCGTGAAAAAGGGCAGTGATCTGGCTAAATTCAATATTTACCTGAATGGCAAAAATGAAAAGATCAAGTCTGCTTTGGCACTGACACCTTATTTATATACCATGCAGCCGAGTGGGCATCTTTATCAAAGTATGGTGGAAACCGGTTTAAGTACCGGCGTTCAATCCACCACCTGGCTGGATCAGGACTTTAATCTGGTGTTTATGGGTGCCATTTATGCTCCGAATCATGATGAGAAAAGGGTGCAATCCGAACTGGTTGCAGGGGTGGAAAAGAGTCAGCCATTTAATGAGACCGAACTGAACCGGGTAAAAAACCTGATTCAGAATCAGGCAGACAGCGTGCTCAGCAATGCTGCCGCCTTGGGTGGAAGATTAAGTGATTATTATGTGGCCTATCAGGGGAATTGGGCGCAGTACTTTAGCGATCTGAATAATGTAAAACAGCTTAAGCTGAACGATGTCAATCAAACCCTGACCCGATTTTTAGTGCCAGAACATCGCATTTCTGGAGATATTAAACCGACCCCGGAAGATCAGAAAAAAGCATTACAACAACAGGCCGCCGAGCAGCCTAAAACCTTAGATCAGGCCAGTGTGCAAGAAGAACCGCTTAAAGACAGCAGGGTGTATAAGCAGGAGGTTGCGGAATACGTCAAAACCTCGAAGCAGTATTTGGTGGATACTGAAAAGAAAATCCAGCGCGGAAAGTTGAAAAACGGTATTGCATACGCTTTATATCCGACCTCAACCCGTGATGATAAAACCTATGCCACCATTTCTGTGGACTTTGGTACGAACAAATCTTTGTTTAATAAAGGTGAAGTACTGGATTTGATGGCCTATTTACTGCTGCGTGGCTCAGATCAATACAGCTTGCAGGATATTGCCGACAAGTCGATTGAAGCCGGTGGTGGCGCAACGGCCACAGCATCTGCAAATAGCATTATCATTCAGATTGTGGCGAAAAAAGACAAATTTGACGATTATTTCAAATTTATGCTTGATGTTCTGAAAACACCGAAGTTTGAGCAATCGCAGTTTGACCTGATTAAATCACAGAGCCTGTCGAGCCTGGATCGTCCCTATACCGAACCTGAAACGGTTGCCGCATTGACCATGACCCGCTTATTGGAAACCTATCAGCCAGGAGATTTGCGTTACCACTTTGAACCGAACCTGTCCAAACAGCAGCTTCAAGCGGCAACGGTTGAGCAAGTGAAAAAGTTATATCAGGATTTCTTTGTCAGTCATCATGCGCAAATTGCCATTACGGGTGATTATCAGGCTCAGCCCATGCTAAAACTGCTGCAAAAAGAATTTTCAGGATGGAAAGCGCAATTGCCTTATCAGCGTCTAAGTGCTGATTATCAGGCATATCAGGCACAAAAAATTCATGCCTTATCGGAGCAACGTGAATTTGGGAATTATCAGGCCATTTTGACCTTGCCAGTGGGTTCGAATCATGCCGATGCACCAGCACTCATAGTGTTGGGCTATATTATGGGCGATTCGCAACTGTCTTCACGTTTAGCCCAGGAACTCCGTGAGAAAAATGCCCTGGTGTACGGTTTTGGCAGCAATCTGGATCTGGATGAATGGATTGATTCAGGCGCACTCAGCATAGAAGCCAATTATACGGCAGCGAAGTCGGCGCAAGTATCACAAGCTGTGCATAAAGTGCTGAATGATTTACTTGCTAAAGGGGTGACTGAACAGGAGCTGGAAGCAGCCAAAGCCAGTATTCTGAAAAAACGGGTAACTGCTTTGGAAGATGAGCGCAATATTCATGCGATGCTGATGCCACAACTGGAACATAACCGCGACTTACTGTACCGTGAAAAACGTGATCAGGCTTTTGCAAAACTCAGCAAAGCCGATGTAGACGCCGTGATCAAGAAATACATCAAACTGGATCAGCTGGTAGAAGTCATGGCGGACCAGTATGGAAAGCCACAAAACAAGTCATGATTCTTAATCCGCTTTTTTCAATTTCCCTCTCCATTCAGGAGAGGGCCAGGGAGAGGTGATTAAAGCCGATAAAACTGCTTCACATTATGATGGAATACCTGTTCCAATGCATGAGGATTATAGGCCACAACTGCATCACTAAAGGCATCAATAATGTTCACCAGTGAAGTGCTGACCCGATCCATCGGAAAATTGGAGGCAAACATCACGCGGTAACTGCCAAAGTGTTGCAATACATGGCTGATCATTGGAAAGGCCAGATCATACACTTCCTGTTTGCTGGCCAGACGGTTTTGTTTATGGAACTGATGGCCCAGCACAGGCATAAACAGGCCCGACATCTTGGTATAAACATTCGGACAGCTGGCCAGCTCGGCAATATCTTCCTGCCAGCGTACCAGAATGTTTTCCCGCGCGACTTTGGTTAGGCCGGTCAGAGCACCGACATGGCCAAAAAGACCGGCAGGTGTGCCAAAATGATCCAGCACAATAGAAGTTTCCGGAAACTGCTGGGCTAATGCAATCACATCACTTAACTGAGTGGAATACACCCAGGCATCAAAGCTTAAATTGTTTTGCGCGAGGGCTTCAAAGCCCTTTAAAAATTTTTTATTGCGGTATAAATGCGGTTCATCTGCCCAGGCGCGGATTTCTTTATCTTCATGTACTGCCGCCATTTTACGAATGCCTTTAAAGCGCGGCGAAGCTTTTTTATGCAGTTGCAAAATCTTCTTGAAATTGCTGTCGCGTGGATCGGCAGTTGCAACAATGCCACCGAGTTTGACTGTTTTTGCGTTAAAGGGCAGTGATTCAATAAAACGGGTTTCACCAATCACGCCTTTACCTTTATTTTTATGCCAGCTGGCTTCGACATGCACCACTTGTTCTACCTCATAGTGCCCGATATCTTCGACATAGTGTTCAGGCAAATAGGGTGCTGTCACATGGTGGGTCAGGCCTAATGTTTCAATCAGATCATCAGCATTCATCATACGGACCGCTTTGTCGAGCAGGTAAGGATGTTTACCCAGCAATTTGACCCCCAAGGCGGCAGCATGGGGCGTGGTATAAGGATCCCATTGGTGAATATGTGCATCAATAATTGCAAAATCCAGCGCTTGCATTTCTGTCCCTAATTCAGCAAATCTCTGTTATTTAACCATACTGTAAAGAGCCCTGACTTTAAATGACCTTCCATCCAAAAACTCAGCACATAAAAAAAGCCCCGTAGGGCTTTTTAAACTTCTGATCAGTGCTGATGATCATGGTCATGTTTGTTGGCATGAAATTCTTCATTGCGGCGAAAGCGAAGATAATTTTCAAACTGTTCGCAATATTCATCATAGTTGTCTTCCAGCATCATCTGGAACTGCTGCATGATGTAAGACATCACTTGATCTTTGGCATCACGCATTTCATTGCCATCTTTAAAATTGTTGGCTGCGACCCAGGTATTAAAACGGGCAGTGGCAAACAGCATGGCAGCGCTGACTTGTCCGCGCATTTCAGCAGGTTTCACGGCTGAACCTTTTTCGACACGGCAAAATTCGTTGGCTTGTTTAATAAATTCATCAGCACGTTCAAAAAAAGCAGCATTTAACGCTTCTTCTTCGGTTACATCTGTTGCTTCAATCTTTTGAACCATGAACTTTTCCTGCAAAAACGATCTAATCGCTTATTATAGGCAAAGCCTTGCAGAAACTAAACCTTTGGCTTAATCTAAAAATAGCCTAAGCATAGAAATGGATACTCCAATGCAAGATGCCATTGCCGTACAAAGTTTAAAAAGTGACATCGCCTTGCTTCGTCAAAATATTTGGCCACCTGCCAATCTGGCCAATGTAGAGGGCTTGCCCATTTATTATGGCTCTAAAAAAGAAGTGGACGAATATTATCGGCAATGGACCGGCTTAATTGAAAGGGCGCAAGACCTGTTTCAGCCTTTTATGCAAGATGAAACCCTGGATGCCGTACATTTGCCCAGCCATTTAAATCTGCCTTTATTTTATTTTCATGTCGACCGCATCCGGATTAACAAAACCCGTGCCAAAGAGTCCAAAACCTTTCGGGGGATTGCCAGCCTGCTCGATAAGTGCGGGAAATTTGAACCTGAGCAGATTCAGGCCATGCGTGCCTGGCTGGAAAGTGATGATACCGCAGCGTTGGTGGCTCATCGTGAATTCATCGATTTGCGCACTTATGTGTTCCAGCATGGACAAAGTGAGTACACACGCACGCGGTTTTATGTAAATGGCATTGTGCTGAGTACAGAGCCGCATTTTGAACTGGTAGATGCCCGTGACAAGCCGCGCAAACAGCGCAATGACAGTTATAGCGATCCATTGGCAGATAATGGAACCTGGAAAATATTTGGCAAATACCGCTAATCTTGGCTTTGCGTTTGCCCCTTACCAGAAAGTAGCGGTTTTAGAATAATCCTCTAAATGCTGCTGAGCCTGTTGCAACACGGATTCTTTCTCGTTGGCTATCCAGCCTAAGGCAAACCAGAGTTTTTGTTTACGTTGCACCATATCCTGAAACAGCGCTTCAGCCACCATCAAATCATTATATTGACCCAAACTTTCTTGGGCGGGTTTTAAATCTTTGAGATAGCGCTTTACATCTTGAGCAGGATAAAGCGAGGCAACGAATTCTACGCAATAACGCAAGCGTTTGACCCGTTTGCGGGTACGATGCCGTGATTCGATATCCAGCTGTAAAAATTGATCGGCATCTTTGCAGATCTGTTGATGCAGTTTTTGCAGTTTTTTGGCGATATCTTTTTTTAATCCCGCTTTTTTCTGCTTTTTACTTGGCTGATCGACAAAGCGCAGCAGATGCAGAATCAGTTCTGCAAAGTCTGAAGAACGCAAAGATTCATCAATCGGAATGCCGGATTCTTCAGGCGTACGAGGAAGCTGAACAAAAGGGGCACCGGCCTGTTCGAGCTGAGGTAAAAGTCCTTCACTCAAGGCATCGCGGTCACGGGTTGACCCCAGTTGGCGAAACAGCTGAGTCAGTTGTTCCTGCCAGTCTGGGTGAACATCTTTGGACCAGTCACCAAACACACGCAAGGTACTTCTTAAACGGCGAATGGCAACCCGGGTCTGGTGAACATGGTCGCTATCGTACTGTCCGGAAGCAATCGCAGATGCATTCGGCAACAGGTGTTGCAAGGTATTATTGATGATCTGCTTCAATACGTGATCTGTCGAGTCCTGTGGATTCAGTTTGAGCGGGCTTGCAAACTGAGCGGGAGGAATTTTTAAATCCTGTGCCAGCAAATCTCCACGTTGCGCTTTACTGCGTACATCCAGCCATAAATGATATCGTTGTACCCAAGGGTGAATAAACTTGAGCAGGTCTTGAACAGAACCTTGTTTAAGCTCAAATTCAATTTCATAAATCGCCAATTTTTTATCGTTATGGCGAATCTCGCCGCGATCCAGACTCACCTCAATTTCTGAACGGTTAAAATGAACCACGTGCACCAGACGCTGCACGACCGTTTCATATTGCACCGTCAGGTTTTTAGCCTGTTTGCCCAAAGCCTTTTGCAGCAATTGTTTTGCTTTTGCATGCGACTGGTAAATCTCAAGGTCCAAACCCGGATTTTCCAGCTTGCCTAGATCGGTTTCCAGTTCAAGGCGCTGCAAGGAATGATTGCTGGGCGCTTTTAAAGTTTGTATCCAGTGACCGTCTTCAAGACGTTGCCGTAATGAAATGTTTTTTTGAGCTAAATGCCGTTCGGGCGTGTCGTAGTATTTTGCATATAAAGAAATCAAGCGAGCATTCTTGTTCAAGAATAGCTGATAGAGCTTTTCCTGATCTGATGCGGGAATCTGAAATTTTAATTCTACTTCTAGCATGTTAAAACTCCTGATGCTTCATCATCCGATAGGGTCATGATTTTTATTGTAAACGGCTATTATTGTAAGCCAGTATCATGGTAAGCCAGTATCGAAACAAGAGTAGGGTTGTGCCAGAAAGTAGATCAAGCGTATGTCACCCCACTCTTAGGGTACATTAAAAGATCATGCCATACGCTTTGATTTGACTGGTTTAATTTTCTTGCTTTATTTGTTACTTAATAAATTTACGACTCACCAGGAATTGTTCCGTCGCTTCAAACAGCTTTTGTGCATACACTTCCTGTTTCGCTGTCAGCCAGCCCAAAACAAACCAGTCACTGGCTTCAAGTTCAGTTTGCTGAATATACTCGGCAGAAGAGGCCAGAATCTGATATTCACTGGCTGCAAGTTGAGCGTCATTCAAGGCTTTGCTGTATTTCTGCAAATTTTTGACATCATAAATCGAGGTTAAAATCGGGAAACTAAATTTCAGTTCATGAATTTTAGTGGATAACTGATCCAGACTTTCAAAATTGGCAATATCGGCATTCGCAAGATGCTCTTGCAGCTGTTTATATTGATTTTGCAGGGTATTTTGTGCAAACCACTTTAAGTCATGCGCTTGCGGCTTATCCTCCTGCTCTAAGCCAAACATCAATAATTCCAGATAATGATGGACGTTTTGCGTTGAACGAACCAGATTGGCCAACTTTTCTTTGGCATACAAAATATCTTTGGCTAAATTTGATGCGGTATTTGGATTCTGTAAAAATACGCCTAAAGTCGACTGCATGTGCTGCAAATGCTGTAAATGATCAAACTGATGCTTAAATGCGCCCAGTTGCGTCGCCCATTTGTCTGAAACAGCCTCATTCCAGTCTTTAAATAAAGACAGGGTCAAATGCAAATGATCCAGGGCAATTTGTGCTTGCTGAATATGTGTTTTCTCGGCAACACCGGCAGAAATGGCCGCAATATTCGGCAGTAAATGCTGTAACTGCTGGGCAATCAGCAGACGCAAGTTTTTATTGGCGGGGTCTTTTTTACTTAAGTTAAATTCCTTGGCCAATTTTGCCGGACTGACGGGTTGCTGGATGGCCAAAAGATTGCCAATTTCGGCCTTGCTGCGTACATCCAGCCAAAGATGATATTTCTTTACCCATTCAAAGCTAAAGGCGAGAAGTGACTGGACCGAGCCTGACTTCAGTTCAAACTCAACTTCATGCACTTCACTCTGCGCTGTTTCGGTACGCACTGCGCCGACATCTAGGCTGACCTCTATTTCGGTTTCTTCAAAATGAATGACGCGAAAGGTCCGCTGTATATCGGTTTCAAACTGTAATTTAAGCTGATCCTGTGCCTCACCCAAAGCATTTTTGAGGATGTGTTGCGCTTCGGCATCCTGCGCATAAATGGATAAGTCCAGCTGCGGTGCCTGTTCCAGTTCGCCTAAGTCATGGTTATGCTCAAAACGGTGCAAATGGCTTTTACCGGCAGCTTTCAGGGTCTGAATCCAGCGCGTGCCTTCGAGACGTTGTCTTAAGGCCACACCATGCTGTGACAGTAAACGTTCAGCGGTGTCATAATATTTGGCTTTTAGTTGAATAATTTCAGATTTTTTAGGATCCAATGCTTTCAGTAGGGCATTGCGTCTTGCTTCAGGAATCTGAAATTTTAATTCAACTTCAACCATGATCTTTCATCCAAATTTTGTGATGCAATGTCAGCAATACAACTCGTCATCATCGATAGCTTACAAATGCGTTATGAAATCTGTTCTTTTATAGCGCCGGAAATTGTATTGTTCATTCTAGGCTCCTGATTGTAACGAAAATGATTTTTGATGTAAGACTTGACGAACAGATTCTTGCCTGGTTGCTTTGCAAATGATCAAAAAAATGATGAGGGCTGACACTTTAATTTGAACAAAATATGCGCTAACTTAAATCAAAATATCCAGGGCTATGACCATGAATACAACAATCCAGCTCAAATTTGAACATCATCCAGAACCGGAATTTCAGCTGCCGATTCAAAACTATCATGAATTCTATCGGTTTTATTTAACTGAGCACCGTAATGTCATGAGTCGCCGTTTGCATGTGGTGGGCAGCAGTATCGGCTTATATTGTGTGACTAAAGCGATACGCCATAAAAAGGCCAAATATGTGTTATATGGTTTGGTTGCAGGCTATGCCTGTGCATGGGTGGGGCATTTTGTCTTTGAAAAAAACAAACCGGCAAGTTTTAAACAACCGCTGTATAGTTTTATTTCGGATTGGCGCATGTTTGCCGATGTACTGCGCGGTAATTTAAGTTTGCAAGACCGTTCTAAAGATAAAATGCCAGGATAAATTGCGGCTTATTTATACCATTCAGACAAAAAATCACCATTTTGTGATTATTTTCATAAAAAATGTAGAAATAAAATTAATTTTGTCTTGAAATGCTAGAGTGAATATTTTATTAATAGAACAGACATTTAAGAAGCTGAATTTTTACTTCGTGCCTGTCCCCAATCTTAAAGTTTTCCAAGCCTAGAGTGACCTTCTCTAGGCTTTTTTTATGCAGGCGGTACGTTAAAATCTCAGCTTAAAAAATATCAACATTCATCATGGACTAAAAGAGGATTCATCAGGATTGAAAGTAGGATGCAATGTTGGCTGGAATACCCGGATAAAAAATAAGGCGACTCTCTAATTCTTCATTCGCTTCCCCAAGCGCGTTTGATAACAAAGAATTAGAAAGTCTGATCAGAGCTGCAAGTTTTATTATTATAGTGTCTTTATTATTTATTGTTATTCTGTGATTTATTAAACCGTTTAATATCCAGATGATCCATCCCTGAAAATAGGTATTTTTTCACAAAATTTGCATTACAGTTGTCGTGGGCTGGGTTTTCTGATTTTTTGCATATTTATGTAGAGTAATTATAAGGAATTAAGCCAGTTCCGCTGAATCTTGTCCCTGATATGCCTATAATAGGGCAGTTTTCATTTTGGCAGTATGTTATGCGCGGTTTATATCTGATTACCAATGACGATCCTTTAGAACTTTTATTGGCTAAACTTGAAGGTGCAATGGCCAATGGCGGTATTTCAGTATTGCAATACCGTCGTAAAAAAGTCGCCAAACAAGACCAAATTTATGAAATTGAATACATGAAAGCCATGTGTGCTGAATATCGTGTGCCTTTCGTGATTAATGATGACCTTGAAACTGCGGTTAAATACGGCGTAGGTGTGCATCTGGGGCAGGATGATGGCTCGATTCAGGAAGCAGTTGCACGTTTGCCGCAAGGTGTACTGATTGGTCGCAGCTGCAACAATTCACTGGAATTGGCAGAACAGGCAATTGCCGATGGTGCAAACTATGTGGCTTTTGGAGCCATCTATTCGACCGAGTCTAAGCCTGAAGCAGGTAATATTGGCCTGGACACCTTAAAACTGGCCAAAGAAAAACTGAATGTGCCGATCTGTGCCATTGGTGGCTTAACTGTTGAAAATTCCCAGCAGGTGATTGAATGTGGTGCAGATTATTGTGCGGTAATCAGTGATATATTAGGTCGTCCGATGCACGCGATTCCAGAGCGTTTAGACGAGTGGTCTGCATTGTTTAAAACTACAGCCTTAGCATAAAACCTTATTGCTTATTGATTTAATTTTTAGTTGAGTGTCTCTATGAGCTTATCTCCAAAGCAAGAACAACTGTTCAAACAAGCCAGCAAACATATTCCAGGCGGTGTGAATTCACCGGTACGTGCCTTTAATGGCGTAGGCGGTACGCCGGTATTTATTGAAAAAGCCCAAGGTGCCTATCTGTATGATGTGGATGGAAAACGCTATGTGGACTATGTGGGTTCATGGGGGCCGATGATTCTGGGTCATGCACATCCTGACATTATTCAAGCCGTGCAAAATGCTGCTTTAGATGGATTAAGCTTTGGTGCGCCAACTGTGCATGAAACCACTTTGGCGGACATTATTTGTGAGATCATGCCGTCTATTGAGTTGGTGCGTATGACCAACTCAGGGACTGAAGCGACCATGACCGCAATCCGTTTGGCTCGTGGTTATACGGGTCGTGACAAGATTGTAAAATTTGAAGGCTGTTATCATGGTCATTCAGACTCGCTTCTGGTTAAAGCCGGTTCAGGTTTATTAACCAGTGGTGAGGGTGAAGCGACTTCTGCTGGTGTTCCTGCCGACTTTGCCAAACATACTTTAACCTTGCCGTACAATGACATTGCCACCCTGAAAGAATGCTTTGCTAAATTCGGTTCTGAAATTGCAGGGGTGATTGTTGAACCGGTAGCTGGCAACATGAACTTGGTGAAACCAATTGATGGCTTCCTGCAAGCGATTCGTGATGTATGTGACGAACACGGTTCAGTATTCATCATTGATGAAGTGATGACCGGTTTCCGTGTCGGTTTGGGTGGTGCGCAGGCGCATTATGGCGTAACACCTGATTTGACCACTTTGGGTAAAATTATTGGTGCAGGCCTGCCAGTCGGTGCGTTTGGCGGTAAACATGAAGTGATGGAATGCATTGCACCTTTAGGTAAGGTATATCAAGCGGGGACATTGTCAGGGAATCCGCTGGCGATGCGTGCAGGTATTGAGATGTTCAAGCATCTTCGGGCTGAAGGTTTTTATGAAAAATTAACCGCGCAACTCGAAAAATTACTTGCCGGTTTACAAGCGGCTGCCGATGAAGCAGGCATTCCATTCAAGACTCAACAAGTGGGCGGTATGTTCGGTCTGTACTTCACAGATCAGGAAGACATCACCAGTTTCGATTCCATGCTGAAATGTGATGTTGATGCTTTCCGTAAATTCTTCCACGGCATGTTGAAACGTGGTGTAAACCTTGCACCTTCTGCATTCGAAGCAGGTTTTATCTCTGCTGCACACAGTGATGAAGATATTGAATTTACCATTCAAGCTGCAAAAGAAACATTTGCTGAAATGAAAGCTTAAGTTTTTAAATCCTCCCTAACCCTCCTTTGATAAAGGAGTGAATTTTAAGAATTTTTATATTGGAGTTCCCCTCTTTTTTAAAGAGGGGTTAGGGGAGATTAAATTCTAAAATTAGGGATATTTATTCATGCAAACCAAACATTATTTGACTTTAAGTGATGCTGAATTTTTATTGAATACAGCTTATGAATATGCGATTCAGAACAATTTTAATGTCAGTATCGCCGTGGTTGATGAAACTGGAACTTTATTAGCGATGAAGCGTATGGATGGTGCTTCACCGATGACAGCCAATCTGTGTTTAGAAAAAGCTAAATGCTCGGCAATGAGTCGCCGTCCATCCAAGCTGTTTGAAGATATTATTAAAGGCGGTCAAATGGGCTTTCTGACTATGGATACTTTTTCTGGAATGTTGGAAGGTGGTGAGCCGATTCTGTACCAAGGGCAGTTGGTTGGTGCAATGGGTGTGTCGGGGGTTAAATCTTTTCAGGATGCGGAGATTGCGCAGCAGGCGATTGAGAAGTTTTTGGCGCAAGTTGGCTGATTTTTATATTTTGATTTTATATAGTTTTCTAAGCTTAACTTAATAAAATCTCAGAATTTTGTACGATAATTAATCGTGGAACGTGATAAATCGACAAAAAGGCCCAAGCATGGCGTGTTGGGCTTTTTCATTTACGTTAACACTATGATTTAAAAAGGAAATAAAAAATTCGTATAAGGTGTATTATGTTGATTTTAGATTTTCTAATCATTCCAAGAAAAGTGTAAATAATAATAGTCATCTTGATATGTAACTACATAATCAAGATAGCAAACATCAAATGAGCTGTTATCAAGCGAATATAGCTTTAATTCATATTCTGAAATGCTTTCTAGAAGTTCTATAAGTTTTGAAATTATATTTTTTTTAACAATCTCATAATAATCTGAAATTGGGAAATCATCACCAAAGAACCATTCATTTAAAGATTTATTAAGTTGCGTTTTCCAATCTAATATTGGTTCATATGTAAAATCTAATTTAGAAAATGGAGAGTGATTTAATTCAGAGTGTCTTATTGATTCTTTAATAAAAAATTCTGTAAGACTATTTTGAAGTGAACCTTTTTTATATATGGGCTCTATATAAAAATCATAAGCTACAGTACGACTATTTAAAGTAGCTATACAATCTAAATAAGCATTTAGAATGGATAGTTGATGATGTGTTTTGGAGTCATTTTGAACATCCATATCAATTTTCTCCATAAGTGGTATTTTATCTATTCTAAATAGTGATGAAATATATTAGCTTACAATAACTAGAGGTTGTTGATATTTAATGTATAAAAAATAGCGAGATAGTAAAATAAAAGGTTTTATCCCATTAAATATCTTCAATCAAATTAACATAGTGGGCATTATACGAAATGATGAGGATGAAGGTTTGGAAAATCACATCAAACAGATAACCCAATTGATAGTAAACTACAATAAACATCGAATTATCTTACCATTTCTTTATTTCTAAGAGTTACCCATGCTGTACCCAATACCCAAAAAAATCCAACTCGCGCCCTCCCAAGCCAAATGGCAACTATCAACTACAGATTCAGTACTCATTTTAGTGGGATTGCAAAATTTAAGAATGATGGCAGGCATACAAGACAGTGACCTGATGACTCATCTGGTTCAGATCACTAATAAAGCCAAAGCTTTAGATATTCCAATTGTCGACTTATATGGCGATGACCTGATGCAGGGTATGCAGCAACTGGGTGAATATGCATCATCGCATCCGCAGCTGATTTTTGCGGGGCAGGTCACGCCGATGCTCAAGCAAATATTGCCACATCTACAAAGTGTCACCGAGCAAATCTGTGTAGTGGATGATGCGATTTTATTGTCGAATCAGGAACAGCATATTCAATGGATTGACAACATTTCGGCACAGGGCTTGCATCACATGAACAGCTATAGTTTGACTCGGCTATGGGATTTAAGTGCACCATCCCATTACGTGCTTTCCTCCAGGGGAATTATGCTCGCGGTTGCAGAGCAACTGAACATGGATGCCCTAGAAATTGATCCTGAGGTTGATCTGAAACAATACGGTTTGGATTCTGTAGCCATTGTGACGTTGGTGGGTATTTGGCGGGCGCATGGAGCAAATATTAGGTATGAAGATGTCCTAAAACACAATACCCTGCATGCACTGGTCAGCTTTGTATTGCAATCAGTAGGTTCATAACACGAGATTGAAATAATTTTTGAGCAAAATCGGAAAAACCGTCACCAATTCGAATATTGTGCATTGTAATTCTGTGCCAAGCTTTCTATTATTGCCGCCTTGTTTTCGCGATCAGCCTGGGATTGAACATTGAGTAATTTTCTAACCGAACATCTGATACATCGTGATGAAGATTTTATGGTCATCCATAAACCTGCAGGTGTACTCACCGTTCCCGGCAAAACCGAAGATTTACAAGATTGCGTGATCAACCGGTTATTAGAAATAGAACCCAAAACCTTACTTATTCACCGGCTGGATCGGGATACTTCCGGCATTCTGGTGTTTGGCCTGAGCAGATGGGGACAAAAAACCATTTCCCGCCAGTTTCAGGAACGTCAAACCGACAAAACCTATCAAGCCGTAGTAGCGGGACATCTAGAAGGGGAAGGCACGGTTGATGTGCCGGTTGTTTATGACCCTGAACATCCTCCTTTACATATTGCCGATCCCAAGCATAACAAGCCTGCACTCACGCATTGGCAGGCTATCGAACATTTTGAAATTCAGGGACAGGCGGTGACGCGGGTCAAACTTAGCCCGATTACCGGCCGTTCCCATCAGCTTCGCGTGCATATGCAATATCTGGGTCATCCCATCATTGGGGATACTTTATATGCCACTCCTGAGCAGCAACTGTTGATGCCGCGTCTGTGCCTGCATGCTGAAAACTTAAGTTTTTATCATCCGCAAACAGAGCAGCTGATGGAGTTTTATGCTCCGGTTCCTTTTTAAAGTAAAAACTTTTTAATCCTCATCGATTTTGCGCACTTTTTAGTGGGCTTTATGTCAAAATATATTGCTTAAAGACCTGGTTTTTTGCTCAAATACCAACCAGATTTTGGGCTTGAAATTAGTGTCCTCATTTTTAGATAAAGGTGGAAAAATTGCATCAGTTTGCTATTGGTCAGCGTTGGTTATCAGACACGGAAACAGAACTCGGTTTAGGGGTTCTTATAGACGTAGATGAAAGATCGGTTAGCATCTTATTCCCAAAAAGTGATGAAACACGTGTCTATGCACGTAGCAATGCACCTTTATCACGTATTGTGTTCAATGTGAATGATGAACTGCAGGATCAGGAAGGCACCCAATGGACAGTTGAGTCGCTGGAAGACCGTCATGGCGTAGTGCGCTATAACGTCGTGCGCAATTTGGAAGATGGCTCAGAAGAACGTAAGTCACTCAACGAAACCCGTATTGGTGCGACCATCCAGCTGTCTAAACCGCTTGACCGTTTGCTGGCCAGCCAGGTCGACTATAAAGAATGGTATGACCTGCGTATTGAAGCTTTGCTGATGCAAGCCAACATGAAGAACAGTCCTCTGCGCGGCATGGTCGGTGCGCGTGTAGGCCTGATTCCGCACCAGCTGTATATTGCCCATGAAGTGGGCCAGCGTTTTGCGCCGCGTGTCTTGCTTGCTGACGAAGTGGGCTTGGGTAAAACCATTGAAGCAGGCCTGATTATTCATCAGCAACTCAAAACTGCCCGTTCTGAACGTATCCTGATTTTGGTTCCAGACTCACTGCAATATCAGTGGATGATTGAAATGCGCCGCCGTTTCAATCTGGAATTTTCACTGTTCGATTTGACCCGTACCGCTTCGATTAAAGAACATGACCCTGACTTAAACCCGTTCCTGACTGAGCAGCGCATCATTGCTTCTGTTGACTTGATGGTCGATCACGAAGATTTGCGTGAACAGGCTTTAGAAGCCGGCTTCGACCTTCTTGTGGTGGATGAAGCACATCATCTGATGTGGAGTGAAGAAGAAGGTGGTAATGACCGTTATGACCTGGTTGAAGAATTGGCGGAAAAAACACCGGGTGTGTTACTGCTTACAGCAACACCAGAACAGCTGGGTGTGGAAAGCCATTTTGCCCGTTTACGTCTGCTCGATCCGCAACGCTTTAGTTCACTCGACCGCTTCCTCGATGAAGAAGAGCAGTATCATCAGACTGCAAAAATTGCTGAAGTGCTGATGTCAGACCTGCCTTTGGAAGAAGGGCATTTAAAAGCGATCGAGGGTTTGTTGGGGCATGGCATTCAGGATGAGCCGGAACAGCGTTTCCGTGCTATTCATGAATTGTTGGACCGTCATGGTACCGGCCGTATTTTGTTCCGTAATACCCGTGAAGCGATTCAGGGCTTTCCGGGCCGTGATTGCCAACCGGCACCTTTGCCAGCGCCTGCCAACTGGTCGAAAGACGGCAAGTTGCGTGAACAGATGTGGCCTGAAGAGGCTCAGCTGGATGGCTCGTGGATGGAACATGACCCACGCGTGATGTGGCTCATGGAAATCCTGCGTACCGAGTTAAAGCACAAAAAAGTCTTGCTGATTGCACGTAGTGGTCCGGTGGTGGAAGCGCTGGAAAATGTGCTGCGTTTACATGCCGGCATCCGTACCGCCATGTTCCATGAAGGCATGAGCCTGCTTGAACGTGACCAGGCAGCAGCGTATTTCGCTGAAGAGTCTTATGGTGCACAAATTCTGTTGTGTTCTGAAATCGGTTCAGAAGGGCGTAACTTCCAGTTTGCCTCTGACCTGATCCTGTTTGACTTGCCGGCGAATCCGGATGTGTTGGAACAGCGTATTGGCCGTTTAGACCGTATTGGTCAGGAAAACCGGATTCAGATTCATGTGCCTTATCTGGTCGGTACAGCGCAAGAACGTATGTTCCGCTGGTACAACGAAGGTCTGAATATCTTCAGCAATATTTCCCCGACTGCACAAACCCTGCAAGAAAACTTTATTGTGAAGTTAAAAGACTGTTTATTGGCAGATTTAGGCCAGCAGTTTGAAGATTTACTGGAAGAAGTTACTGTACAGCGTGAAGCTTTAGAGGCTGAATTGCAGGAAGGCCGTGACCGTCTGCTGGAATACAACTCTTGCCGTCCAATTGTGGCGCAGGAAATTGTGCAGGCGCTTGAAGATTATGACGACAACACCACTTTGCCGATGTTTATGAAACGCTTTATGGCGTCGACCAATATCGATTTTGATGAGCAAAGTAACGGTACGGTGATCATCAAGCCGACCGATCAAATGCAGGTACAAGGCTTATCTTTAGATGAAGAAGGCATGACTGCGACCTTCTATCGTGATCAGGCGCAGGTTCGTGAAGATGCACAATACTTGACGCTGGAACATCCATTCACAGAAAGCGTGATGGAAATGATTAATACCCAGGCTTTTGGTAGTACCAACGTTGCGGTATTAAAATCTGCAGCCTTGCCACAAGGTTCGGTGTTGATTGAAGTCTGGTTTAAGGTGGATGTGGTTGCACCGAAGGCATTGAACTTGCCATCTAGCTTGCCACAGCAGCTGATTCGCGTATTGCTCAGTGAAAAAGGTCAGGATCTGTCTGAAAAGATTGCACCGGAAATCCTGAAACCTTATTTACATCACCTGGATGGCAATAGCTGCCGTCAGGTGGTGAAAGCACGCCGTGAAGTGATTGAACAGCGTTATGCACAAGCCTTGGATATTGCCAAAGCTGCATTGCCTAACTTTAAGCAGCAGGCTAAAGAAGTGTATGGCAACAAATGGCAATATGAAATTGATCGCCTGACTTATCTGAAACAGTTCAACCCAAGCATCCGTGAAGATGAAATTTCACGTTTGCAAAAATTCCAGAAAGAAGGTTTGAGCCTGCTGGATGGTTTATCAGTCACACCAGAAGCCATTCAGGTGATGGTAGTGGTTAAGCCATAATTTTAAACTGAAATATAAAGCACCTACGGGTGCTTTATATGTTTAAGATGAGGCAGTTGTGGTTCATCTGGCTTAAAATTCAACTCATGCTAAAATAAGAAAATAATTTTTATAAAATATAAGAAGAATAACAATGGCTCAGTCTTTAATTACCATGGGTTCTAGCACGTCGCACGGCGGAATAGTCTCGGAATGTGATCCTTCTTTTATCATAAATGGAATCGCTGTGCATTTGCATGGTATGAAACATTATTGTCCAAAATGCCAAATGGTTGTGTCAGCCATTGCGGCGAAACAGTCAACCACTGTGAAAGGGCGTGGGGTGGTGATTGCAGGGGACAAGACGACTTGCGGAGCAACTTTTTTAGGCAGTCAGTTTCTGGTGGTTTGGCGAAAATAAACCGCAGCAGTCAAATCATTTATTGTATAGAATTCTGTATTTAAGCCATCTGACTTGCAAGTCAGTGAATCATGCATTTATGGATGTCATCCCAGTCTATTTTTCCTTAAGCTACGATGCTGTTAATCAGATAAATGTAAATGAAAATAAGAGTAGCTTATATGGCAGATGGATTATTCAGAAAACAGGCGATTCATTTTACCCATGCCAATGGGATTCCTTCGGCCAGCTATCAAAAGTTTTTCCGCTGTTTGGGACCAGAATTTGATCTTAAGGCCATTCCAATGATTGGTCTGGATCCCAGATATCCGGTGACTCTGACTTGGCATTATCTGGTTGAACAGGTAATTGCAGACATTGAACGGCAATTTCCAGAACAGCAGGTGATTGGTTTGGGGCATTCATTTGGTTCTTTGCTTACTCTAATGGCGGCCTATAAACGTCCTGATCTGTTTTCACAGTTGGTGATTATGGATCCGCCTTTTGTGATCGGACCTAAATCTGCCATTTTTGAGGGTTTGCAAAAGCTGAAATTAAAAGCCGTGGATAAAATCACGCCAGCCGCGATTACGCTTAAACGCAATGATCATTGGTGCAGTTTTGATGAAGCATATACATCTTTGCGAAATAACCGCCTGTTCAAGAATTTTGATCAGCAGTGTTTTGATGATTATTTTGCCCATGCTATTACAGAAGATCAAAGCAGAGGGGGCGCGACCTTAACTATTCCTAAAGCGGTTGAAGCTGAAATTTTTAGAACAGTACCTGCGTGGTGGTGGCGTACTCCACGTAAAGCACCTCAAGTTCCGGTACATCTGATTACCGCAAAACAGAGCCACTTTTATAAACAGGGCTTACCGCAAGGGATGAAAAAAATCTATGGCATTGAGTTTAGTGTGGTCGAAGGTGGGCATATGTTTCCTTTAGAGCAACCGGAAAGCACAGCCGAATGGGTGAAACAGAGGATTGCCAAACAGCAAAGTATTTAAGGAAAAGTGAAGGATTTCATTTTGCATCCTTCACGAGCAATCACGTTATAGATTATCGAATTTGAGCTTCATCCAGATGACGTGCACCTTCTATAATCATGCGAATCATGATCATGGTTTGTTCGGCAATTTCATTGCGTTCCTTCGCAGAAATATCGATGACCGTTGCACCCATATTGAATACCAGCTGGGTAATGGCTTTAGCGGCAATGTCGGGGTGAGAAAGCCTGTTGTTATTGAGGCGTTCCAGACGAATTAAATCTTCCTGCAACTCTTGCTGGAAATAATTTAGCTGGCGTTGCACTGCTGCTTTATAAGACGCAGAACCGGTATAGGCTTCACGCAATAATAGACTTAAATTTCCTTCATCTGCATCTAATTGTTCAATAAAAATTTCGACTGAACTGCGAATAATGCTGTTTTCCTTAGAAGCCTTTAAACGCGCTTGATGCAAAATTTGACGCAATACAATCCCTGCACGATCAATCAATTCAATTGCAAGTTCATCTATATCTTTAAAATGTCTATAAAAACTGTTTGGAGCAATACCTGCCTCACGTGCAACCTCACGTAGGCTTAAGGAGGAGATGCTTTTTTGCGGTCCAATTAAATTCAATGCAGCTTGAAACAGCTCTTCTTTGGTAATGGTTGCTTTTCGGCCCACGGTACGGACGATCACCGGCTCATGAACAAAATTCTGTTTATCAACAGGCGCATCAACACTTTTTTTGATTGAAGACTGGTTCATATTTTTCAAGGGATTAGAAACACAAAAACATTATAGCGGTTGCAGTGCAACTTGGGAAATGATTAGAAATAATACAAATATATATACAAATATATATACATGTGTATAATAATTAAAATTCAATCGCGTGGTACTGACTATGCATGTTGTAGAAAAAATGAAAAAATCTCCCCTGAGTTCACTAGCTGAAAGCGTTATGGATCAGCACGCAGCCAATTTCTGGCTGCAGAAATTCAATACGCTTTGGTCAATCAATCAAGCCTTAGGCAAAATTGTCCAAAAAGAAAATTCTGCACAAAATATGATGAGTTTGACTATTCAAGTGAACCGTCATTTTCAAATGGGGCAAGCAGGGCAGCATCATCCAGTTTTTGTGGAAGTGAATGGTGTTCGCTATGAACGTAGCTATAGTCTGACCCAACTTGATGCGCAACATGTCTTATTAACAGTGAAAAAAGTTGATCAGGGTAAAGTTAGTTCCTGGCTGGTTGAGCAGGCACAAGTCGGCGATATTCTTGAATTTGGGCAGCCTTATGGGGACATGCTGTTACCAGAACAAGCTCAGCCGATGATCTTGCTCGCTGCGGGTAGCGGTATTACCCCAATGTTAAGCTTGCTTAAAGCGCTTTCTAAAACGGATCGTATGACTCAAGCACCTATCCAGTTGTTGTATTGGGTCAAAGAATATGCCGATGCAGCTTTTAAAGCGCGTTTTGAAAAGCTTGCGGAACAATATCCGAATTTCTCATTTCAGGTTTTTTATACCCAGGAACAAGATGCGGGCAAACGCTTAAACCAGGACCATCTGGCTTTGCTGGACAATATCGAAAACAGTCTGGTGTATGCCTGCGGCCCATCCGGATTTGTTGCACAGGCTGAACAGTTATTTGCCCATGCCCAAAGTTTCAAAAGTGAAGCTTTTAGCATGAGTGCCGTTGAAAGTTCTGACATGGGCTTTGTCAATGTGACTTTGTTGCAGTCAAAGAAAGTAGTAGCCATTCCTAAAGGGCAGTCTATTTTAACCAGCCTGGAACAGCAAAATATCAGACCTACCCACGGCTGCCGTATGGGCATTTGTCATAAATGTGTCTGTAATAAAGTTGAAGGTTCAACCAAAAATTTGGTGAACGGTGCTCAAAATTCAGAACCCGGTAATGTCTTAAAAATATGTGTCAATTCAGCACAGTCTGACCTTGTCATTGATTTATAAGTGAGAAAAATATTATGAATATGCCTGTTAAAATAGAATATTTTAAAAATCCGAAAAATGGTGAGCTCACTCAATCTCAACTAGATGATTTGGCCCGTGAGCTGGATGCCATTAAACAAGAAGTGCTTGATGATATTGGCGAAAAAGACGCGAAATATATCCGTCGTGTTTACTCAACCATTCGTTATGCTTCAATTGCTGGACGTGCCTGTTTATTTGCTGGCTGGTTTCCGCCGGCCTGGGTATTAGGTACAGGCTTACTTGGTTTTGCCAAAATTATGGAAAATATGGAATTGGGTCATAATGTTATGCATGGTCAATATGACTGGATGAATGATCCTAAATTCCATGGCCCAAGTTACGAGTGGGATATCGTCGGCACAGCAGATAACTGGCGTCAAACCCATAACTACAAGCATCATACTTATACCAATATTAAAGGGATGGATGATGATATCGGTTATGGCTTGCTGCGTTTGTTCCCTGAACAGCGCTGGAAACCAGGCTATCTTTTACAGCCGATTTATGCGATTCCATTTTGTCTGTTATTCCAGTGGGGCGTAGCCATTCAAAACCTGGAATTGGGTAAAGTATGGTTTGGGCGTAAAAGTAAACAGGTACTCAAAGAAGAGTGGAAACCACTCCAAAAGAAAATCGGTAAACAATTGTTTAAAGATTACGTTTTCTTTCCATTGATTGCGGGTCCAGCTGCTTTACCGGTATTTACCGGCAATCTGGTTGCGAACGGAATCCGTAACATCTGGACTTTCAGTATTATTTTCTGTGGTCATTTCACTAAAGATGTGGAAGTTTTCCCGAAAACGGTACTGGAAAATGAAAGTCGCGGACATTGGTATATGCGTCAGATTCGTGGTTCATCCAATTTGACAGGTTCAGAAGCATTCCATATTTTGACCGGTCACTTAAGCCATCAAATCGAGCATCATTTATATCCGGACATTCCGGCACGCCGTTATCGTAAAATGGCACCTAAAGTTCAGGCAGTATGTGAGAAATATGGTTTAAATTATAATAATGCCAACCTGTTTAAGCAGTATGGCAGTGTAATTAAACGTATTGCTAAATATGCTTTTCCGTTCAAGAAGTAAGTTTATCCAAAAATCTTAATATATTATTTTTCAGGAGTGAGTTAGGGAAAACCCTCACTCCTGAAAATTTTATAAAAAAATAAAATTATAAAATTTAATTTAAAGTATTAGGATGAATTTAGTAATAAATTAATTTTGCAAATTGTTTATCTTTTGTGAGCTTTTTATGTATTTTTTTGCATAAATATCTACTCTTTGAGCACTTTTGCCTATTGTCAAATAAGTAAAATATAACTTTGTAATTATACCCCCTGGGGGTGTTGATCAGTAAATCATCATTAATTAATTTTTTAAAAAAATTAGATAGATAATTTTATAAATAATTATGCTTATAATATATTGATTTTTATTATTATTATTTAATTTTATTAAAATATATGACAGTTTTATTAATAATAAAATGATAATAATAATAATTATTATTAAAATGTAAATAAGTGATTGGTGAATGAAAAAAGATAGATCTTTTTTACAACTTATAATAGAAATGTGATGTGTTATTTTTCTGTAGGTAAATATGCCATCTGGTGTAGGAAAGAAAATGTACAAAAAGTCATCTTTACTAGCTCAAAAAATTGAATCAGGTTTTACTCTTGTAGAGCTTATGGTTACAGTCTTAATTTTGGCTATTCTTGCGGGAATTGCGATGCCAATGTACTCCAATTACATTACTAAAGCGAAGGCGCGTAATGCTGGAGCTGATCTTGTAACATTAAGTTTAGTCATTGAAAGCTTATACCAACGAAATTTAACTTATCCCATTCCAACAACAAATCCGACTGTATCTACAGTCAAAACTCAGGAATATGCTACTGCTTGGCAACCGGCAGAAACAGAAACATTTGAATATACAGCAAATGTAATTCTGCTACATCGTACACTTTAACCGCAACGGGGAAAACAGGTACACGTTGCAGGTTGTAGTCTATCTTTAACCAATAAAAATATAAGAACAATCACAGGTGGCTCCAGCTGCGGTGGTCTAACATCATGGTAAGTCAGCACCGTGGAGTTACGCTTATTGAGCTAATGATTGCAATTGCATTATTGGCCATGCTCGCTTTAGCAATCTTTCCTTTAGGGCGAGCTTGGGTGGCAAATGCACAAATTACCAAGACTGAAAAATTATTTCTGGAAGCCTACAGTCGGGCAAAAAACGAAGCTATTCGTAATCCAAATGCAGTGCCCATTGATAGTACAGCACCAGCGGCACTACTGATTGTGGATAATACCAATAAAAAAATAATCGTGAGGAATAAGGACGACAGCACAACAGATTCAATAGTATTGCAGGTTGTAATTGAACCCACGGTTACAGTGACCTTATCCAATGAATGTAATAATAAAATTCCACTCAACAACAATGCTTATGTAATGACAGCAAATTGTACTATAGCATTACTGCGAATGGGGAACAAATGCAACAGGTGCATTATAAATCTTCACCTTCATTGAAATGTCAGCAGGGTGTGACCTTAATTGAGGTTTTAATTTCTATTGTATTGATGGCGATTATTGGTTTAGGGGCAGCGTTTATTGCAGGCCGTACGGCGGTCATACATCATGATCAGAATATCCATTTACATACAATTAATCAGTTTCGCCAGCAGCTGGAAAATTCTGCCCAATGCGGTGCTAAAGCTGTAGGAACTCATTCTATACAAGTAGAGATAGCAGGTTCAAATGTGCAAGCTGATTGTATCGTAAAAAAGCAGGCTTTTACTGTTAAGGCTTTGGATGGCACCACAAATCCGAATAATGGCGTGGCAGAGGCAAATGTAGACGTGACCTATGCTGAGCTTCAGGTCAAGAGTAGTGATACCTTTGTGCCTGTCAAAGTACAAATGTCGCCGTGAAGGAGAGGGCATATGAATAACCTGAACTTTTCACAGCGTGGTGTATCTTTACTTGAAATTTTAATTGCAATGGCCTTATCCATTATTATTATTTTGGCCATGCTGCGTGCATTTATTACGACGGGAAAGGTGACCGCTGAATCTTCTTTAGGCGCTAAAGTAGATAGCAGTATGACGTTGGGTTTTATTGCAGCTGACAGTATCTTGCAAGGAATGGGGTTTGGAATAACCAATACTAATGCAGGGTACGGGACGAATTTTCAGGTACTGGATTCAGAGGGTAATACGGTTAATCTGGATTCAACAAGCAAAAAAGCAGCTGGAAAATTTTTGGTTTGGAAAGTTTCCGATACAGATTGCCAGGCATTACAAAGTCACAGCAATGGTTTGTATTTTTATGGGAAAAATACCGGTTATAGTTGTTCAAGTCTGGCAAAACCTGCAGATACACTTGCAAAGGAATTACTTATTCAAGTGGAAAGTACGCTCAGTAGTTCTGGAATTTCGAATAATACAAATAATATTGGCGAAATTAATATACAAGTTCAGGAAATAAGCGGTTGTCTACCTTTTGGCGTTAAAAATAGTACTTCGAGTGGTGGTAAATATCAGGTCTTACTCACAGCCAAAACTTATGCGGCGAGTAGTGCTACAAGTGCTAAGACCATTAGCAATGTGACCTGCCTAGTTAATTTTAAATAGGGGAGCCAAAAATGAATAATATATTTAAAAATATGAAAGTCCCTAAAGAAATTCTATTTTGTTCTAAACAGAAAGGTTTTTCATCTCTTTTATTTATTGTGCTAGTTGGACTGTCTTTAACTGTTCTTACTGTAGGTTATATGTCTTCAATGCGTAATCTACAATCGAGTGCAACGACAGCTCATGCACAAACCCAAGCACAAATGCAGGCTATGATTGGTTATCAGGCTTTGTCTAAATTTTTAAAAGACCAAGCAGATACTAATTTTGCAAATATTGCAAAGATTGAGACTGGGACAATCAGTGGTGGAACTACCTCGATTTTACGTTCCCAATTCGTTATTACTGAAGAATTAGAAAGCAAATCACAAACAGGTTCAGTTTTTGCCGGTGGATTGCGCGTAAATAAATTAGAAGACCTTTCTGCTTCTGGTGTAACACTTGAGGTTTCAGGAGGGATTATTAATAAAAATAATAACCAGACTTATGATGCATCTGCTTTAAGTAATGCTGGTATTACAGTGGTAGCTTATACCCCTAAAAGCTTTATTAGACCTGAAGACTTACGTAAAGATGCCAATTATATTTTTACTTTAGAAAATGGTAATGCAAAATGCATGAAGAATAATTTTTTTGATGCTACTGAAAATAAACAGATAACAGCAGAAACAGTTATTACTTGTCCTGTAGCTGTGACTCGTCAAAGTGACTCTTGGGTAGTTACTGCCAATTCAGAAATTACTGGAGTATTATGGTTTGACGGAAATGTGACAGTTAATTTATCTAAAACAACAGACCGCAGATTCAAATCCCAAGTGCGACACATTTGTAGTTAGTTGAAAAAGTTAGGTGTATTCGTAGAATCATTGGACTTTTTCAACTCGCAATTGGAAAGCACACAATGAAGAAATACACCCAACTTTCTCAAGATGAAAGATACGAAATTTATGCTACTTTGAAAAGTAAAAGTTCAATCGCTACCCTTGCTCGGGAGTTAGGGCGTTCACGATCAACCATCTACCGTGAATTAAAAAGAAATACTGGGCAACGTGGATATAGAGCTCAACAGGCAGCTAAATTTGCAAGTCAAAGACGGTACCGTCCTTCATCACCCATGACAGCGTTTGCCTTCGCTTATATTGATTATTTGATTGGCTTGGACTGGTCACCAGAACAAATTTCAGGTGCTTTAACACAACGCTGTTGGCTGGATGTACCTTCACATGAGTGGATTTACCAGTACATTTATCAAGATAAATCAAAAGGCGGTAAACTCCATCTACACTTAAGGCATCAGAAGAAATATCGAAAACGAGGTTACAAAAACACGGATCGTAGGGGTCAAATCATTGATAAAACAAGTATTCATTGCAGAGACCAGGTCATTGATCAACGACAACGTTTAGGAGATTTCGAAGGTGACACGGTGATTGGTAAACATCATAAAGGTGCTTTATTAACTCTCGTTGATCGAAAGAGCCTGTACGTACATATTGTTCATTTAGGGCCAACGAGAGCATCCTCTCAAACGATTACTTGTGCATTAGATCGTTTACAGATGAGCCATGCTTATAGTGTGACATTTGATAATGGCAAGGAATTTTCCGAACACAAAAGAATTACTGATGCTGGCATAGATACGTATTTTGCTGATCCTTACAAGTCTATTCAGCGAGCTAGAAATGAAAATACGAATGGTTTAATCCGGCAATATCTGCCAAAATCGTCATCGTTTGATGACGTGTCAAACGAACAAATAGAGCAGATAGAATTTGCACTCAACCATCGTCCTAGAAAAACACTAGGTTGGCATACACCGAGTGAAGTTATGGCTGGTTTTTATACTGTTGCACTTGCCGCTTGAATCCGCCTCCATAAAAACTGAAATTGGCAATTAAAAAACCCATCATGAGATTAATGCCAGTCAGTTAAGAAATTGACTGACATTTTCTTTTTTAAATTCATGCCTGTATTTGATATGTGGGAAAGTCATCCGCAACTGTTTGAGGCAGGACTACATTAAAAAATGATTGTTTCTGCGATAAATTTGCTAGTTGATAGTGGCTGACGAGTTTTGCGGATGACAAATGCCTTTGGTTACTTTGGGCGAAACCAAAGTAACAAATGAGCTGCAAGAGTTTGATTAAAAATGGGAAGACTCCGCCATGACTCACTAAAAATTAAGGAGTTTATTTCTAAACTCCTTAACTGATCAGCATTACATCATGAGATGGGTTTTTTGTTCTACATAATCAGCGGTTTTTATGCAGTTTTATGCATGTTTCCGGTCTCTTCAAATTTCGCATGCCAGGACAATGCTTCTTCAAGAAGATGCGGGGTTTGCCCGCCACGCTGGCAAGCGCGTTCAAAATAATCATTCAGTTCATCGCGATAATTCGGATGCGCACATAAATCGATAATCTTGCGGGCACGCTCACGCGGAGACAGACCGCGTAAATCTGCCAGACCGTTCTCTGTCACCAAAACATCAATGTCGTGTTCGGTATGGTCAGTATGACTGACCATCGGGACTACAGATGAAATGGCTCCACCTTTAGCCACCGATTTGCTCACAAAAATCGCTATATGTGCATGGCGGGTAAAGTCGCCCGAACCGCCAATTCCGTTCATCATTTTGGTTCCGCTCACATGAGTAGAATTCACGTTGCCGTAAATATCAAACTCCAGTGCGGTATTGATGGCAATAATCCCCAGACGGCGAATGATTTCAGGATTATTGGAAATTTCCTGCGGACGCAGCACAATCTTGTCTTTGTATTGCTCAAAATTCTGCATCACCCGTTGTGCACAAGAATCGGACAAGGTCATGGAACAACCCGAAGCAAATGTCATTTTACCCGAATCAATCAAGTCAAACGTACAGTCCTGTAGAACTTCGGAATACATTTCCAGATGATGAAAATTGGAATGTTCAAAACCTGAAAAAACGGCATTCGCAATTGAACCGACTCCAGACTGCAAGGGACCCAGATTTTGCGGTAAATGCCCTGCTGCCACTTCAGCTTCAAAAAATTGAATCAGGTGTTTGGCAATCGCCAACGTATCCTGGTCCGGTTCATCCATATTGAATGAAGTGTCGGGAAGGTCGTTCAGGACAATGGCAGAAATCTTTTCCGGACTGACCTGAATGCCGAGTGTCCCAATCCGTTCTCCTGCATGAATCAAGGGAATCGGTGCGCGGTTTGGACGGGCTTTAGGCACATAAATATCATGTACCCCTTCGAGGATTGGATGGATGGTGTTGTCAATTTCGATAATTACATGATCTGCCATTTCCACAAAGTTGGCGGAGTTACCACATGAACCGGTGGGAATAATCTGACCATCTTCAGTAATCGCTGTTGCTGCAATCACGGCAACATTAATTCGCGGCAAGTTGTGATGACGGATATTATCTGCCATTTCCGATAAATGCTGATCGATATACATCACCTCACCCGCATTGATCGCTTTACGCAGGCCCGGATCAGCCTGATAAGGATAACGGCGCACAATCGCATGGGCTTCATTAAGACGGCCATCAATCTTGTTGCCCAGGCTTGCACCTGTCGCCAGGGTAATCTTTAAGGGATGTTGTTTGGCATGTTCAGCCAGGGCCAGCGGTACCGTTTTTGCTTCACCTGCACCGCCAAAACCACTTAAACCCACTACAGCACCGTCTTGAATCAATTCAATCGCCTGTTCAGCTGACATAACTTTGTCGCGAAGGGAGACTAAGCGAATGCGATCTAAACCATTCATAATAAAAATCTCAAAAATAAACTTATTGGTTGCCACCCTCCCAGCCTGCTAAAAAGGTGGCTTTTATTGCTTGTCGAATTCCAATTCGTCGCTTATTGTTCTGCTATACGGAAACGTCTTAGATCAGTTCAACTGCAACCGCAGTTGCTTCACCACCACCAATACATAAGCTGGCAATGCCTTTTTTGCCGCCGGTGCGTTTTAAAGCATGCAATAAAGTCACAATAATGCGTGAGCCTGATGAACCCAAAGGATGGCCGAGTGCACAAGCACCACCGTTAATGTTCACTTTTGCTTCATCTAAATTGAAAGCATCCATAGCCGCCATAGCCACCATGGCAAAGGCTTCATTGATTTCCCAAAGATCAACCTCTTGTGCATCCCAACCGGCTTTTTTCAACACTTTTTCAATCGCTCCGACTGGCGCAATGCTGAACTCTGTCGGGTGCTGTGAATGAGATGCATAAGCCACAATTTTCGCCACTGGCGCCAAACCGCGCTCTGCAGCAATTTCCTCTGAAGTAATGACTAAAGCAGAAGCTCCATCTGAAATAGAGCTGGAATTGGCAGCAGTAATGGTGCCATCTTTTTTAAAAGCCGGACGTAAAGTAGCAATTTTGTCGACCTTGGCATTCAGTGGTTGTTCATCTTGCTCAATTACCACATCCCCCTTACGTGAAGACACGGTTACAGGCACGATTTCTTCTTTAAAATAGCCATTGTTGATGGCTGTTACTGCTTTATTCAACGAGCTGATTGCAAAGTTATCTTGCTGTTCGCGGGTATAGCCTTTTTTATCGGCCATTTCTTGGGCAAGGATACCCATGGAAAGACCGGTTTCAGCATCTTCCAGACCTTCCTGAAACATATGGTCGGTGATTTTGCCATGTCCCATACGGTGACCGGCACGTGCTTTATCCAGCAAATAAGGCGCATTACTCATCGACTCCATGCCGCCTGCGACGACAATCTCTGCTGAGCCTGTTTTCACTGCATCGGCAGCCTGCATCACTGCTTTCATGCCCGAACCGCAGATTTTATTAATGGTGGTTGCACCCGTGCTGTCAGGTAAACCTGCCTGACGCATGGCCTGACGCGCCGGTCCCTGTTTTAAGCCGGCTGGAAGAACGCAGCCAAAAATGACTTCATCAATATCTGTGGGTTGCAAACCTGAACGCGCTACAGCTTCTTTAATGGCTGCTGCACCTAGTTCTGGCGCTGTACATGAAGAAAGTGAGCCCTGGAAGCCACCCATTGCGGTACGAACACCATTTACAATAACAATCATTTTTTTCATCCTAATTTATGAATTTTGTTGTGTGACATGAACTTATACCCTCAGCTCATGTCATTTCCATCTTTGTTCAACCTGTATTAAAGCTATGTGCCAAACTTAAGATTGGGCAGTAAAATATTCCTCGGGTAACTGCATCACTACATCGGCACCGGCTTGAATACGTTGTACACGTGCTGCCAGGTCAGGTAAAACCTTGGCTACATAATACTGCGCCAACACCAGTTTGTTCTGGAAGAACGCTTCAGCTTTCGGTTGGGCGGCCTGGCTGATACGTGCATACATATAGACAAAGCTGAGTAATCCCACCACATGCAAGTAATCCACTGCCACGGCATTGGAGAAATCAGGGGCTGTTTTTGCCTGATCCACAATGAAGGCAGTAATGTCTTCAACCTGTGTGCAGACATCCAGTACAGCGGCTTTAATGCTCAAGCCATCATCCAGACCTTGTGCAAATTCACGAATTTCTGCAATGTATTCACCTATGTATGTTCCACCACATTTGATGGTCTTACGGCCAATCAGGTCAATGGCCTGAACGCCGTTCGTGCCTTCGTAAATTTGGGAAATACGCAAGTCACGAATACACTGTTCCATGCCCCATTCACGAATATAACCATGACCACCAAAGCACATTTGGGCTTCTAAAGCCGAATCCAAAGCTTTATCGGTAAGGTATGCTTTAGCAATTGGTGTTAACAATGCCACACGGTCATTGGCTTTACGTACTGCTTCAGCATCGGTTGAGTATTTGGTAATGTCGAGCTGTTGACCTACATAGACCGCAAAGGCACGCGATGCCTCGTTGTTGGCGCGGACATTCAGCAACATGCGGCGCACATCACCATGCACTAAAATGGAATCTGCCGGTTTTTCAGGCGATTTTGCACCAGTTGCGGCACGGCCTTGCAAACGGTCTGTGGCATATTGTGCAGCATTCTGGTAGGCAAATTCAGCCGCACCAATGCCTTGAATACCCATGGATAAACGTTCGTAGTTCATCATCACGAACATGGCGGCCAGGCCTTCGTTTTCTTTACCGACGATATAACCTTTGGCACCGTCAAAGTTCATTACGCAAGTCGCAGAACCCTTGATCCCCATCTTGTGCTCGATAGAACCTGCAGACACGGCATTGCGCTCACCCACCGATCCATCTGCATTGACATGGAATTTCGGCACGATGAATAGGGAAATACCGCGTGAGCCAGCCGGTGCATTCGGTGTTTTTGCCAGAACCAGGTGAATGATGTTTTCACACAGGTCATGTTCACCGCTAGTAATAAAGATTTTTGTCCCGGTGATGTTAAAAGAACCATCTTCATTCGGTTCAGCCTTAGTTTTAATGATGCCCAAATCGGTACCAGAATGTGGCTCTGTCAGGCACATGGTACCTGACCATTCACCGGTGTAGAATTTTGGCAGATACGTCTCTTTTTGTTCCTGGGAAGCACGGTCATTAATCGCCATGCCTGCACCCACAGTCAGTAATGGGTAGAGCATAAATGACGGATTGGTACTCCAAATCATTTCATCCGCCAGTACCGTCAGCATTTTAGGCATGCCCTGACCGCCCCATTCTTCAGGTGCGCCCAGACCAACCCAGCCACCTTCGGCAAACTGTTTAAATGCTTCTTTAAAACCTTTAGGTGTAGTCACCACACCATTATTGAACTGTGCGCCACCGTCTTCATCACTGCTGCGGTTTAAATCCAGGATGACGTTTTTAGAAAACTTGGCCATTTCCTCTAAAATCGCATTCGCCGTTGCCATATCTAAATGAGCGAGTTTTTCATTGCCCTGCCAGAATTCATCTGCCTTAAATACATCATTGAGAATAAATTCCATGTCTTTAAGGGGGGCGTTATAAATAGGCATGTTGCTTTCCTTATGTGAAGACTTCGCATTAAAAATAGTGAAGTGCTTTTTAAAGTTGTAAGAACCTATACTGAAATAACGGATTTATTCCAACCTACATCTTTCTAAGCAAATTCCGGGTATTTCCGTGGTTTTCAGCATCCATGAGGAGAAATGAACGCAGCGAAAATCAGGTTTAAATACTTTACTCATCAGCTCGAGTGTTAAGAATCTATTCATCATCACGCTTATGAGCAATGAATAAAACATGGTTTCTGTAAATCACTTTAAACTGAACCATTCACCCTCAAACCGAAGCTTAAATACATGAATGGAATACGGTTAAATCAGCATATCTGCTCTTTGCGTTTTATGGGCTAGTCCCTTTTTTCAACGTAAAAAGACAATAAAATAATTATGCGGTAATTGGAATTTTATTGACGATTATTGACCTCTCAGGTTCTCCCAGATTGACTTTTATTTTTGGCTATGCCATTGCAAATCTAAGCTGATTGAATGTGCTTCGTTGACCTTCAGTCTATATTGCCTCTCTTGTACTAAAACAAAACAGTACTTTTTATTTTCTTGCGCCAAAAACAAAGCAGCGCTTTTTATTATTCTCTTGTGCTAAAAACAAAGCAGTGTTTTTTATTATTCTCTTGCACTAAAAACAAAACAGTGCTTTTTATTTTCTTGCGCTAAAAAACAAAGCAGTGCTTTTTTATTTTCTTGCGCCAAAAACAAAGCAGCGCTTTGTTTTTGGCTCATATCAGACATTAGTTGAGTTGTCATATGCATAAGATCGGTATATGTTGAATTGGCTTTTTTTATGTCTTTCTGGGACTTACGATGAATACGGTACGCCAACAAAATTTTCAATTACGCAAAGAGAAAATTTTAGCCATGGCAGAAACACTGTTGCTGGATAATAATCAGGACATTACCCTGGCAGAACTTGCGTCTGAACTGGATATTGCCAAAGGCACCATTTATAAACATTTTAAAAGCAAGAATCAGCTCTATTTAGAACTCATTATCTTGAATGAAAAAAGATTATTGGAAATTTCGAAAAAATATAAAAATAATATTAAAACCTATGTTTCACAGTACATGCTCTACAACATGTTAAATTCCAACCGGACCATTTTACTGCATGTAATTGAAGAACGCTTAACCAATAATGAACGCAAGCTAAAAGAATTATTTGAACAACTCTATAAAGTCCGTGAAGAACGGATTATCGAAATTAAAGACATGACCGATGATTATCTGAAGTCCTTTAATAGTGCCATGTCGATTCGCGACTATTTGTCTTATATCTGGACCGTCACTTATGGCGCTTCATTATTGCTCAATTCGACCCATTACCAGAAAGCCATTGGTTCACGTGAACGCCTGATCAAGCTGTATATCAACCAGGCCTTAATGACCCCGGATAAAATTTCTTGATATCCGGGTTTCAATAAATCAGTTATTGATGAATGATTTTATGCATAGGGTCATCCAGATCATTCATTTTCGAGAACAACTCGTAACACATCTGCCGCAGCCACTGATGGCTGGTCTTATGATGGCAGGACATATGCCAATATTGCTTGACGGCGTAAGTGGGAAAAGTAATCGGTGCGTCAAAAATCTGCAAATTGCCGCGCGACAATAACACTTCACTTAAATAATAAGGTACGGTGGCAATCGCATCAGTTTCCTGAACCACTAGTCCAACGCCCAGATAACTGGGCAAGCGCATCAAGATATTACGTTTCAGTTCTAAATTTAACAGTTCATTTTCAATATGGTAATGCCCCATTCCGGCATCAATATCGATATGGGGTTCATTGATATATTGTTCGGTGCTTAAGCTGTTTTCACTGAGCCGCGGATGATTTTTGGCGGCAATCACCACATAATATTGCTCAAACAGTTTCTGCTGATAAAAACCGTTTTCCAGATTGGGCAGAAAACCGATCGCCAGATCAATTTCCCCATTCGCCATTTGATAACTGGTTTCAGAAGTAATGGCCCGGACATTTAAACGGATATGCGAAGCATGCTGTTTTAAATATTGGGAAATCTTCGGCAATAACACCAAGTGCGACACATCGGTCATGGCAATGGTGAATTTTTGCTGTGAGGTGGTCTGGTCAAAATCAACGGTAAAATTATTAATGATTTCAACTTTGCTTAAGGCTTCACTGACCAGTGGAAACAGCTGTTTCGACAGTTCAGTCGGCACCATTTCATTGCCGATTCTCAAAAAAAGCGGGTCATTATAATGCTGACGGATTTTATTCAGGATATTGCTGACCGTGGGCTGGCTCATGGCCAGATATTCAGCCGCGACAGAAACACTTTTATATTTATAAATATAAAGAAAAACACTGAGTAATTTACAGTCGAGCTCAAACACCGATTCAAATCCCTAAATCTTCAATTTGTAGAGGCAATATATCATCTGCCTTTTACGGGCTATTTCCAATGTCCATTTATACCGAAAATAGCCTGTCATGCGGATACGCTTCAGCTGAAGCCTATAAAATAAATTCTATCAATAAAAATCAAAATAACACAAAAGACCGCTTTCATTATTGTTTGCACCCTCTTTATTTTTCTACCTGAGCAGACTTGAAATGTATTTCAAGTCTGTATAAGAAAAATCAAAGGGATGGATGGAAGAAGTCTAAAGAAACACATCGCTCAAACGGTTTGACTTAAACCTGAACGCTTCAAATTCAAGTCAAAGCTTAAGGTATGAACAATTAGTCTGCTGAAATATCTTCAAATAACACTGAAGATAAATAACGCTCACCCGCATCCGGTAAAATCACCACAATGTTTTTACCCGCATTTTCAGGACGTGCTGCCAGTTGAGCGGCAGCTGCCATGGCTGCACCACTTGAAATCCCCACCAGAATACCGTCATGGGTGGCTGTTTTGCGTGCCCATTCAATAGCCGTAGCACTTTCAATGGCAATCACTTCATCCACTAAATCCAGGTCCAAGTTTTTAGGAATAAAGTTGGCGCCAATGCCCTGGATTTTATGCGGTCCCGGTGTCAATGGCTCACCCCGTTTCGCCTGACCAATAATCGGTGATTCCGCAGGTTCCACAGCAACCGAATACAGCGGCTGATTTTTTACCTGCTCAAAATAACGCGAAATACCGGAAATGGTACCGCCTGTACCGACGCCAGACACCAGAATATCGACTTTACCGCCAGTCGCTTCCCAGATTTCAGGACCAGTAGTCTGTTCATGGATTTTCGGGTTGGCCGGGTTTTCAAACTGCTGCGGTAAAAAATAAACATCCGGTTGTTCAGTGGCTAAACGTACTGCTTCATCTACCGCACCTTTCATGCCTTTGGCCGGTTCTGTCAGCACCAGATTTGCACCAAACGCTTTTAAAACCTTACGGCGCTCAACACTCATGCTTGCCGGCATGGTCAAGGTAATGTCATAACCTTTGGCAGCCGCAACAAATGCCAGAGCAATACCGGTATTGCCGCTGGTTGGCTCGACAATATGCATGCCCGGTTTAAGCAAGCCTTTTTCTTCAGCATCTGCAATTAAAGCAGCACCTACCCGGCACTTCACCGAGAATGCCGGATTACGGCTTTCAACTTTTGCCAATACGGTTGCGTCGGATGAAATGGCACGGTTGATGCGAATTAATGGGGTATTGCCAATTGCTTCAGCATTATTGCCATAAACCGCTATACCTAAATTGTTCGGTGCTGGAAAAGCAGAATCAGTACTCATTTGAACTCCTTGAGCTGTCTTTTGATTTTAAAGTCATGCGCTCATCATAAGCCATTTAGACTTTCAAGATAAGTTTTTCTCTTGTTAGACTTATTCAAAACTTAAGGTGCAATTTCAATTTAAAAAACAATATTTTTTAAACCCATAAGCTTGTAATATCCACCAAATCGTTACAACTTAAATGACGCAATTGTCATCAATAAAGTTTGTATTTATTTATGCAATTGCACACAATATCCATCAAATGAAAACTGATTTAGGGAATCAAATGTCTCATAAGAGTTATAGCCGGTTCTATCGACAATTTACACAGAAAATTTTAGATAAAATCGTGACTCCTCAAGTCTTGGGCAATACTGAAGAATTAGAAAATAATATAAAAAATCAGTTAGATAAAAAAATAATTTGTTATGTATTACAAGATGCCTCCCTGAGTAATACGGTTTTAATTGATACTGAAGCCAAGGCACGTCAACTGCCTTCCGTTTTTGCGCCTTTAAGCATTCAGGAATATCAGGAAGATGATTCCATTCTGGCTTTAAATGTGCCCAACTCGAAAAATGAGGCCTATCATTATTCAGCAAAATTGATTCGCCTCATTGAAGCTTTGGAAAAATATCCCGAATACGATATTGAACTGGTTCCAGTAACGGTTTTATGGGGCCGCTCCCCAGAATATGAAGATTCCTGGTTTAAAGCCTTATTTGCCGATGCCTGGGCAACACCGTCCAAATTAAAGCAGGCCTTGAATATTTCTTTATATAGCCGTGAAAACTATATTGAATTCCATAAACCGATATCCCTAAAAACGGCTATAGAACAATCTAAAATTGAATATCCAAACTTTTCTCCGGCCCATTCTGTGGTCAAGGAACTCAATAGCAATTTTAATAAATATAAAGAAGCAATTTTAGGTCCCGACTTATCCGACCGCCGTAATCTCATTAACAAGTTAATGAAAACCGAAACGGTGCAGGATGCTATTCGCAAAGAAAGTATTGACAACAAAATCAGCATGTTTGAAGCGGAAAACCGCGCTAAAGGCTATTTAACCGAAGTGGTTTCGGACTTTTCCTATTCTACCCTGCGTTTTGCCGAACTGGCGCTGACCAAACTCTGGACGCAACTTTATGATGGAATTGAAGTACATAATTTCGATACCGTGCGCGAGCTGGCCAAAGATTACGAAATTGTCTATACCCCTTGCCATCGCAGTCATATTGACTATTTATTGCTGTCCTATGTGATTTTTAACCGTGGCTTGATGGTTCCGCATATTGCCGCCGGCATTAACCTCAACTTGCCTGTGGTCGGTCAGATCATGCGTGGTGGCGGTGCCTATTTCATCCGTCGTACTTTTAGCGGAAATGAACTCTATACTTCTGTTTTTAAAGAATATCTTCACAGTTTATTGTCGCGGAATACCCCTTTGGAATACTTTATTGAAGGCGGCCGTTCACGTACCGGTCTGCTGTTGCCCCCGAAAAAAGGCATGCTGTCGATGACGGTCCAAAGTCATTTGCGTGGTGCAACCAAGCCAATTGCCTTTATTCCCACCTATTTTGGTTATGAAAAGCTGATTGAAGGCACCTCTTATTTAAATGAACTGAATGGCAAACCGAAAGAAGCCGAATCGATCTGGGGCATCTTGAGTTCAGTCCGTAAAATTGAAAAAGTTTTTGGCCAGGTGCATGTCAATTTTGGTGAACCGGTTTTTCTCGATCAGGTTCTAGCTGAACATCAGGCCAAGCAAATTAAACTTGATATTCATGATGAATTACCTCAGCCAGTGATTCAAACTGTCAATCAGGTGGCCAATTCAATTCTGGAAAATATTAATAAAGCCGTGGTGATTAATCCGATCTCTTTAATCTCACTGATCTTATTGAATGCTGAACATCATACTTTAACTGAACATGATTTAATTGCCAAAATTGATCAATATCGTCATTTATTAAAAACGACGAAATATGATGCAAAAATGATTATGACGGAATTATCGAGTGCAGAGATTATTCAATATGCTGCAAAATTAAAACAGGTTGAGATCTTTAGCCAAAATGATCAAAACTGGGTGCGCGTTGCTGAAAGTCAAAAAATTCTGTTAAGTTATTTTAGTAATAATATTCTGCACTGTTTTATTCTGCCGGCACTCATTGCAATGCTGGTGCATTCGTATAAAAAAATTTCTATCCATTATTTAACCGATACCCTTAAAAATATTTACCCTTATTTTAAGGAAGAATTTTTCTTAAAATGGTCTATGGATGAATTAGAAAAAGAAATCACCATCATTATAGGCAGTTTAGAACATTTAGGCTGGATTGTTCGTCAGGATCAAACCCTTTCTATTCCAGCCGATGAACACATGCAAAACCAGCTTGTCACATTGGCACATTTGTCTGCTTCCAGCCTGAATAACATGACCATGATTGCTACATTACTTCAGCACTATGCTCCGCTGCAAGCACTGAGCCTGAAAGAACTGGAGAAGATGGGTAAGGCAGTACTGAACAAGCTGTCGCAAACCAAAAAGATTCAGGCCGGTTATTATTTTGACAGCGCCACCTTGAAAAGCTTTATTGCTATTCTTAAAGAAAATGGTCTGCTCAGTACTCAAGAAAATCATTTTGTCATTAGTGATGATTTTGAAGAAAAAATGTCTGCCATTTTTAACTGGTATGATCCTGAAACACGCCAAGCCATTACTGAAGCAGTTCATTTTAATGAAAAAGAATTAAAAGGATTTAAACAAAGCCATAAAAATTAATAGGCTTTATTTTAAACTTCCTACATAAATCATTTTAGAAACTAAAAATTGTTCATAAAGCTGAAATTGTAAATAGATTTTTAGTCGATATTAGATTCATGAGTGTGGCATGGATGCCACACGTTTCCCATCACGACAAGGATGTCGTGTATGGGAAACAAAAGGTTTTTGTCTACTTTTGACCTTTCAAAAGTAGAGAGATTGCCTACGAGAAGGTAAAAAAATTAAATCAGTTAAATGAGGCCGTGCTGATTTAAAAATTCTAATATTGAACATTTTTTGATTTATGAAAGACATCTTTTGTACCCTTATAAAGCATTTAATTTAGATTAAATGCCTTATTTCAATGGATATAAGAATATCTGATAATTACCTTCATTAAAAACCATTGAAAATGTTACATTTTCATCCTATATGAGATTAATCAGGCAGTATACTGCCTAGGTTACTGTTGCGTAGTATGGAAATGCTGTATGAATACCGATCTTGAAATTGCTTCTATGCATGAGTCTATTGATCTTGTTGTCACAATATTAAAATCATTAGCCAATCCAGATCGTTTACTTATTTTATGTCATCTTGCCAAACAGGAATTAAATGTCTCGCAAATAGAACAGATGACACAAATAAGCCAGCCTACCTTATCACAGCAACTGATGATGCTCCGTAAAAGCGATGTGGTGACCACACGCCGCGAAGGCAAACAGATTTTTTATTCCATTAAAGATGATAAACTAGTTCAGGTGCTCAATACCCTCTATCAACTGTATTGTCCTAAAAATTTAATTTAATCCTATAAATAAAAGAAAATTGAGTCGAGATCACCGTCCAGATAAGACTTCTTAGCATTTTTTATGCATAATATATCTAAAATAGTGATTTAGCTTTAGATATGTCAGATTTAAATTCTCGATTAACGACGCTATTACCCGCTTGGCGCTGGTTACGCACCTACAGTCCAGACAAGTTTAAATCTGACCTTCTTTCCGCTCTTATTGTCATTGCCATGCTGGTTCCGCAAGGCATGGCCTATGCCATGCTGGCCGGACTACCGCCCATTATGGGACTGTATGCCAGTATTCTGCCCATGATTATTTATGCCATGGCCGGAAGCAGCCCGACGCTGTCTATTGGTCCGGTCGCAATTATTTCCATGATGACCTTCGCGACCCTCAATCCCTTGTTTGAGGTCGGCTCGCCCGTTTACATCCAGGCTGCCTGTCTGCTTGCCGTGATGGTGGGTGTTATTTCACTTTTATTAGGAATCTTTCGATTTGGATTTCTGATTCAGCTGATTAGTCATCCGGTCATCAAAAGTTTTATTATTGCCTCTGCCTTGCTGATTGCTTTGGGCCAATTCAAATTTCTGGTTGATGTGCCTTTAAAGGCCAATAATATCCCTGAGTTTGCACTCAGCGTTTGGCAATATATCAGGTATAGCAATTCGGCATCTTTAATCTTTGGCCTGCTTGCGCTCATTTTTCTGATTTATCTTCCTAAAGTTTTACAGTCCAATGCAGTGCAAAGTCGAATAGGTTCGACGGCATTTCTAATGAAAGCCTTGCCTTTAAGTTTGGTGGTGATTTCGATTGCTGCGGTGTATTTTCTGGACTTAAAAGCCGTAGGCATTAAAACGGTAGGAGAAATCCCTTCCGGTTTTCCACCGCTGAGTATGCCCTACTGGAATCTGGATCTGGTCATCACCCTGTTTCCCGGTGCAGCCATGATTGCCATGATCAGCTTTGTCGAGTCTTTATCTATTGCTCAAGCGACTGCCTTACAGCAGCGCAGTCATTTAAATAGTAACCAGGAACTGGTCGCATTAGGATTATCCAATTTAAGTGCGGGCTTAAGTTCAGCTTTTCCGGTCACTGGAAGCCTATCGCGCACGGTAGTCAATGCAGATGCCGGTGCCAAAACACCGCTGGCAGGGGTCATTTCATCCCTGCTTATTGTGGTGGTCAGCCTTTATTTTACCGGTTTTTTCCGTGACCTGCCTTTGGCCATTTTGGCAGCCACCATCATTGTATCAATCTGGAAACTGGTTGATTTTAAGCCATTTATTGAAACCTGGCGTTATTCCAAAGCAGATGGCATTGCCATGTGGATTACCTTCTTTGGCGTGCTCTGTATCGATATTTCTACCGGTCTGCTACTGGGCATTGTTTCAACCTTTATTCTGCTACTGTGGCGGATCAGCCGTCCGCATATTGCCGTCATTGGTCTGGTCGAAGGAACCCAGCATTTTAGAAACATCCAGCGCCATCATGTGCTAACGTCAAACAAAGTCCTTTCCATGCGTATAGATGAAAACCTGACCTTTTTAAATGCCAATACTTTTAAAGGTTTTCTGATTAATTCCATGAGTCAGTACGGGGATTTAGAGCATGTGGTCATTAACTGCTCCAGTATCAGCGCCATTGATCTGAGTGCGCTGGAAATGCTGGAAGACCTGAATGCCGAGCTCAATAAACTGGACATTAAACTGCACTTTTCCGAAATTAAGGGTCCAGTGATGGATAAATTACGGCATTCAAAACTGCTGAATCATTTAAGTGGCCGGATTTATCTGTCCCATTTTCAGGCCATGCAAGAACTTTCCCCGGAAGTTTTTTTAAGATAAATTGGATAAATATGGCCACCCTCAATTTCGGGGGTGCTATTTAAAAATAGCCGGTGATATTTGAATTAAAAACTAAAAAAGAATGGCTTAACAGTATAAAACTGAGCAGAATGAGCAGAAGTATTTGTATTATTTGAATATTTAAAAAATGCACAAATTTGATTAAAAACAGAGAATATCGATTTTAAAAATAAACAGTTAGTTTTTATATGGAAATTATTTTTTAGCAAGGACACTTTTAGGTATAAAATGCCACCTATCTCTGTAATTTTTTTTAGCCCTCGTATTTGTAACAAGGCATCTTTATGTTTTCTGCTTTAATGCGTTTGAGTTTAGTCTCCCGAATTATTATCGCCATTATTTTAGGTATTGGTGTTGCTGTTTTGTTCCCAAATCTGGCTCCTTATTTAAGCCTGCTGGGTGACTTGTTTATTAAAGCACTTAAATCTGTTGCACCCGTTTTAGTTTTTGTCCTGGTTTTATCTTCCATTGCTAATTTTAAAGTCGGACATAGCGCGAACATCAAACCCATTATGCTGATGTATGCAGTTGGTATGCTTTTGGCCGCATTAAGTGCCGTGGTTGCCAGTATGCTGTTCCCAAGTACGTTATTTTTGGATGTCCCTGCACAAGCTGACCTGCAAGCACCGGGTAGCCTGGTACAGATTTTAAAAAATCTGCTGCTCAGCTTTGTAGCAAACCCAGTGGTTGCCATTAGCGAAGCCAACTTCATTGGTATTTTGGCCTGGGCTGTTGCCTTGGGTGCTGCATTCCGTCATGCATCGGACAGCACCAAAACCTTTTTAACCGATGCGGCCACTGCAGTAAACCAGGTGATTCGTCTGGTCATTAACTTCGCCCCTGTCGGTATTTTTGGCCTGGTCGCCGTGACTTTTGCTGAAGCCGGTTTAAGTACGCTTGAAAGCTATGCACAATTGTTAGCCGTATTGATTGGTACCATGTTCTTTGTAGCCTTGGTGGTCAATCCCATGATCGTGGCCTTTGTTACTCGCACCAACCCGTACCCACTGGTTTTTCAATGTCTGCGCGAAAGTGGCATTACCGCCTTCTTTACCCGTAGTTCGGCAGCCAATATTCCGGTTAACCTGGATCTGGCCAAACGTTTAGGTGTGAATGAATCTACAGCCAGCGTTGCCATTCCTTTAGGAGCAACGATTAATATGGCGGGGGCTGCTGTTACCATTACCGTGCTCACCCTAGCCACTGTCAATACGTTGGGTATTTCTGTTGATTTCACCACCATGCTGGTTTTATCGGTACTTGCGACCATTTCAGCCTGTGGCGCTTCCGGTGTAGCCGGCGGTTCTTTATTGCTGATTCCTGTTGCTTGTGGCCTGTTTGGGATCAGTTCGGATATTGCCATGCAAGTGGTAGCCATTGGTATGGTGATTAGCGTATTGCAGGATTCGACCGAAACTGCATTAAATTCTTCAACAGATGTGCTATTTACTGCTGCCGTTGACCGCGGTTTGGATTAAGATAGTCATTATTAAGTATTTTTTTGTGACGTTATGCCTTTTCAAACTTTACCGCTGTGGGTTCAATTAGGGGCTTTTTTTCTTGCAGTCAATGCAGGGATGATTAACGTTCTCGGACTGGTGACCGTGCTGCATCAGTCCGTTTCCCATATGACCGGAAATGTCAGCATGTTGGCCATGGCCTTACTCAAGTGGCAACCTGAAACCATCCTTTACTTAATTCTGGTTATTCTATGCTATGTCATTGGTTCATTTTATAGTGGATTTATTCTGGGCAATAGCCAGTTCAAGTTGGGAAGCCGCTACGGTTTGCCTTTAAGCCTGGTGGCTTTTTTTATCCTGTTGTGTTGGCTTTTACTTCCCTATTTCCCGCGTTATGCCTTACTTTGGGCATGTGCTGCCATGGGTATCCAGAATGCCATGGTCAGCCATTATAAAGGTACCATTATTCGGACCACGCACTTATCGGGTGTTTTGACCGATTTGGGCTTGGCTTTAGGCTACAGGTTACGGGGACTAAAGGTAGAACGTAGACGCATTATTCTGCACTTGCTCATTTTATTTGGATTTTTCATTGGCGGTTTACTTGCCAGCGTGATTTATCCTTATTTAAAATTGAACGCCTACCTCGTCCCAGCAATATTAAGTTGGACACTTAGCTCGATTTATTGGGTAATTTATTATCGTTATCGGCAGACTCAAGAGTAATATCGGAATTTATTATGGTCAAAAATGCATTACAGGCTCAATTGCTAAAAGCGGGTTTAGTCGATAATAAAAAGGCTAAAAAACTGTCAAAACAGGCAATACATGAGCAACGTACCGGACAAAGCAACGAAGCTGAATTAAAGGCCAAAATTGCCCAAGACCAGCAGGAAAAACTGGCTCGCGACCAGGCACTGGATTTAGAGAAAAAACGCCTGTTACAGGGTAAAGAATTAAAAGCTGCCATTGTTCAAATGATCAACCAGCACAAAATTAAAGATACCGATGGCGAAATGGCCTACCAGTTTATTGATGACAATAAAGTCAAAAAGATTTATCTCAATCAGCAGATTTATAATGCCCTGGTTGCAGGTTCACTCATTATTGCCAAAGAAACCGAGGGTTATGCTGTTTTACCTAAGGCCCTGGCAGAGCGAATTAATCAAAAAATGGAAGGCTTTATTATTGTCAACAATTCTGAAAAGAATGAACAGACTACAGATGAAGACGATCCATACGCAGCTTATGTGATTCCTGATGATTTAATGTGGTAAGCCCGGTTCATCAACAGTTGAAGGACTTCTCTATGCCAGTATTCATATTGGCATAGACTACAAGAATAGAATAACAAGAAAAAATTAAGCCATTCCAGCATCAGGCCAGCTGGTGAATTTTGTTTTAGTTCATGTATATAAAACGTTATCTTTATAATAATAAAAAAATAACGCTATACACTATTCCATAATTTTAAAATTTAAGGTTAAGTTTTTGGAACAATTGGCATTTATACAAAATATTCGGGACTGGTCAGATCAATATCCCTGGCTAGAAATGCTTACCTCTCTCAGTATTTTAATTTTACTGGCCCTCCTGGCAAATTTTATTGCCAAGCAGGTCGTGGTTCGCGGTATTCGCCAACTGATTTCCAGGATGAAATTTGTCAATCAGGACATTTTTACCCAGCACAATGTTATTCGCCGGGTTTCCAACATTGTGCCAGCCATTGTGATTATGAACGGTATTGTCACTGTTCCGCATCTTTCAGAAAAAGTAACTGTTTTTATCCAGATGGCGGCACAGGCGTTTATTTTTCTCACCCTTGCTTTGGCTATCAGTGAATTTTTAAGCATTTTCAATCTGGTTTATCAACGTAATCCAAAATCAAAAAACAAGCCGATTAAAGGTTATTTACAGCTGGTTAAGCTGATTATCTTTATTGTCTGTGGCTTGATGATTTTAGGTACTTTCCTTAAAAAAGATGTCTTTACCTTGCTGGCAGGTTTTGGTGCCATGGCTGCAGTATTGATGTTGGTTTTCCAAAATACCATTCTTTCTTTGGTCGCATCAGTACAAATTTCATCTTATGACATGGTGCGAATTGGTGACTGGATAGAGATGCCGTCACTGAATGCTGACGGCGATGTCATTGACATGTCATTACATACCATTACCGTTCAGAATTTTGACAAGACCTTAACCACTATTCCCACCAACAAGCTGGTGACCGATACTTTTAAAAACTGGCGCGGTATGGCTTATGCGGGAGTCCGGCGGATTAAGAGATCAATCTTTATCGATCAGAGCAGCGTGCATTTTATGACCCCGACTGAACAGCAAAAGCTGAAAGAATTTTTATTGCTGGATCAATATTTAAATAGTAAACATGATGAGCTGGAACGCTTTAATCAACAACTCTCGAACCAATCTTTATATAATCAGCGCCGTTTAACCAATTTAGGCACCTTCCGTGCCTATGTTGAATTTTACTTAAAACAGCATTCCGGCATCGCGCAAAATCAATCGCTGATTATTCGACAGTTACAACCGACCAGTGAAGGTTTACCCCTGGAAATTTATGCTTTTGCAAATACCACCGTATGGAAGGATTATGAAGCGATACAGTCTGATATCTTTGATCATTTGCTTGCTATTGTCCCGGAATTCGGTTTAAGCGTTTATCAGGCGCCCTCCGGTGCTGATTTCAGGCAATTTACGGCACATTCGGCAGATCAGGCCGAAATTTAAAACTTGGCGGGTGATGCAATCTTTAAAGCATATTGCTGTTATTTTTATTTATACTTGAAGCGTTTAACTGAAAATAAGGCACCCCCCGTTCATGCAATTGATATGGTTTAGACAGGATTTGCGTATACAAGATCATGCTGCGCTTTGGCATGCAACTCGGTCTGGAAACTGTGTTGCCCTGGTGATTCTCTCACCGGAGCAATGGCAACAGCATGATGACAGTCCTGCCAAACAAATATTTTATTTACGCCAACTGGAAACGCTCAAATCACAGCTGAATCAGCTGAACATCCCCTTACTGATTAAACATATTCCTTTATGGAAAGATGTGCCGCATGAAATGCTGCAGCTTTGTCTGCGATTGGGTATTGACGCTGTACATGCCAATATTGAAATTGGTGTGAATGAATTAAAACGCGATGCTCAGACGCAAGAAAAACTGGAAAATCATCAAATCCCGTTTGAGCTTTATCATGATCAGACAATTTTTCCTGTCGGTTCAATCTGTAATAAATCTAATCAGCCTTATCAAGTTTTTAGTGCCTTTAAAAAGCGATGCTATGAACTCCTTAGCATTGGCCTGCCGCAATGTTATCCAGTGGTCGCAAAGCAGCAAAAAATAGGGCTGAACCTGGAAGTCGAAAATACAAAAATCAATGCCTTAACAGATATGCAAAGTTCTGCCTCAGATCAGTTACAGCAGCTTTGGCCGGTGACGGAAAACTATGCATTGAATATTTTAGATCATTTTATTGACGCTAAACTGGAACACTATCAACAGGAGCGTGATTTCCCTCACCTCAATTCGACCAGTCAACTGTCTCCGTATTTAAATATTGGTGCGGTTTCCATCCGGCAGTGCTTACAAGCCGTGTTTAGAAAACAAAACGGCGATTTCCATATAGACAACGCAGGACAGCAAACCTGGTTAGATGAATTGTTGTGGCGAGAGTTTTATCAACATATACTTTATCAATTCCCTGCCGTTTCCAAACATCAACCTTTTAAAAACAATACTTTAAAGATTAAATGGCGTAATGCTGAGCAAGACCTGCTTGCCTGGCAACAAGGTCAGACCGGAATTCCCATTGTAGATGCAGGTATGCGTCAGTTGCTGCAAACTGGATGGATGCATAATCGGGTACGTATGATTACGGCAATGTTTTTGACCAAGAACTTGCTGATTGACTGGCGGCTGGGTGAAAAATGGTTTATGCAGCACTTAATTGATGGCAATCTGGCAGCGAATAATGGTGGCTGGCAGTGGTGTGCTTCGACTGGAACCGATGCCGTGCCCTATTTTCGAATTTTCAATCCCATAACTCAATCGCAAAAGTTTGACAAAGATGGCGATTATATTCGCACTTGGGTACCAGAACTGGCGCATCTGGATGCAAAAAAAATTCATGACCCTTATGCTTTTGCACAGGTGCGAAAATTAAATTACCCACGTGCAATCGTGGATTTAAATTCATCACGCAAACGTGCCATAGAGGTCTTTAAGGCGATCTGACTGTAGAAATATTTAAAGCTAGCCTGCTCAAAAAAGCTGAAAACACTGCAACTTACAGCTCATTTCGGCTGAAAGTTGCTTTAATTTTCCGAGGTGAATCCCAAATCAGGGTTTCAGCTGGTATTTTAAAATAAAATTTGCCTGATCAAAGAATTAACCAAATTTAGGATTTTTTTTATAGAGGAAAAGACCATTAATTGCTATTTATTCATAGAATAAAGTACTATGAATGAGGTAATTAGGTCTGATTAAATGCTTGTTTTCTTCAATATTTAAAAAATTAAGCTCAATATAAAGATTGAGTTCTCTTTTTAAACTTGAATAGTTCCTTTTCTTTCATCACCTCAAAAACCTTTCCTGTTGCAGGATGCGTAAAAGCATTGTCTTCATTCAAATCAATAATCTTTTTAGTTATGACTATTTTAGGTAATGGCAACCAGATTAAACCTTCCTGATTTAAAATCTTTTCAAAAACCTGCTCAACTATTATTTTAGTGCCACATGCACTCTTTGCAGACACTTCTTTTAGAATCAGAATTTTAGGCATTTTTTCGCTCTTATTATGATTAAGTTTAACAAAATATAGAAAAATACCGCTGAAGGGTGTTAAATTTATATATACATATGTATTTAAATATATATTTAAGGTTAAATAATTTTAATTGACCAATAAAAATTGACTGATAAAATAAACCCCATATAACTTAAAAATCATTAATGAGGCTATTAGATTTCTTTAATAAATCCCTTTATTTCTCCCTATGGAAGAAAATAAAGGGGGAGTGTGAACAATTATAAAAGAAGCCTATTTATTATTTTTATAAAAAATGTTGATTAATATTCTAAAATACCTTGCAATATTATATGTTTTTTAATCAAAACTTAAAGATATATGTTGAAATTTTAATTTTATGCATTAAACGACTTTTATAAGTCATTTTTAATTACAGCAATTTTTTAGTAAACCCAGAATTCAAAACACATCTTAATATCCTCATTTTAAATTTTAAAAATCAGCCCCTTAGAATATTTCAATGCTCGACTTATTTAATGAATTATCAATAGTTTATGAAACTGAAAATTAAGATCTTGAGTTTTACTGTTACAGTAAATGAATTTTCTTTCTGATATCTTACGGAACTTTCTATCTCCAGTCCTATACTCGATAGCCTTTCTCCACTTTATTTGTGCTCACTGAGATAACAGGTTTACAGTTCAAATGAAATGTTTCACCAATTCCAACAAGCTTTTAGATATTGGTTAAATTATTATTTATACTATCAAAGTTGCAAAAAATTCGTTCTGATTCACGTTTACTCAAGGAAATCCGCATGTTGCAGTGGTTTGAAAAACTCGTCGATCCTTATCCATCCAAAGGTTTAAACGAACCCCTGCCTACCCGTTTTTTCCCTTTTGTCTGGCAAGCCGCCCAAGGTGTGCGGCCTTATTTATTGTTGCTGGTGCTGTTTACCGCAGCTGCTGCAAGTTTTGAAGCCTTTCTTTATTCTAAAATCGGCGATCTGGTCAACTGGCTAAGCAAAAGCCAACCTGAGACTTTTTTGGCTCAACATAGCCAGAATCTTACAATCCTGAGCTGCATTCTGCTGGCCAACATTCTATTTGCCAGCCTGCAATCGATTATCAAGCATCAAATTTTATACAGTACTTTTCCCATGCGTTTACGCTGGCGTTTCCATAATTTACTGTTACAGCAAAGCCTGGACTTTTTTCACAACGACTTTGCCGGACGTCTATCTGCCAAAGTGATGCAGACCTCGCTGGCAGTACGTGAATTCTGGGTGATTTTAGGGGATATGGTGGCCTATGTTCTCATCTACTTTACCACCATTAGTCTGGTTCTGGCGGCGATTTCTCCCCTGCTGATTGTGCCGCTCTTGCTTTGGCTGGTGCTGTTTATTTGCGCTGCCTGCTTTTTTATTCCACGTCTAAGCCAGATTTCAAGTAAGCAGGCCGATGCCCGTGCAGTCATGACCGGTCGTGTTACAGATGCCTATACTAATATTCAAACCGTGAAATTATTTGCCCATGCCGGCCGTGAAAGCAAGTATGCCAAAGCGTCCATGCAAGACTTCATGGTCACGGTATATAAGCAAATGCGCCTGGGTGCACAGTATGAGATCAGCATCAATTTACTCAGTGTGGTTTTATATGGTGGGGTCTTAGGTACGGCTATCTGGCTCTGGATTAACGGTCAGGCTGAACTCGGTATTATTGCCGCCACGACAGCCATGATCTTAAAACTCAACAGTATTGCCGAATTTATGATGTGGCAGTCATCCGCTCTGTTTGAAAATGTCGGTACCATCCAGGACGGCATGAAAACTATGGGACGTCCGATTCATATTCAGGACAAACCGGATGCGCAACCCTTGCAGGTACGGCATGGAGAAATCAAGTTTGAAGATGTCAGTTTTGCTTATCAAAATAAAAATGTGATTGATCATTTTAATTTGACCATTAAACCGGGTGAAAAAATTGGCATTGTCGGCCGTTCTGGTGCAGGAAAATCAACCCTGATTCAACTGTTATTGCATTTTTACAATATCAACCAAGGTCGTATTTCGATCGATGGTCAAAATATTCAAGATGTGACTCAGGACAGTTTGCGAAAAAATATTGCTTTTGTCACTCAGGATACCTCTTTGTTACACCGTACCGTGGCCGAAAATATTAAATATGGCCGACCCGATGCAACAGATGAAGAGATGTTTGAAGCCGTACGCAAAGCCAAGGCGGAAGATTTTATTCCACAGCTCACAGACTTACGTGGCAAAACTGGATATGAAGCCTATGTGGGTGAACGTGGCGTCAAACTGTCTGGGGGTCAGCGTCAGCGTATCGCCATTGCCCGGGTGTTTTTAAAAGATGCGCCAATCCTGATTTTAGACGAAGCCACCAGTGCCTTAGACTCTGAAGTGGAAGCGGCAATTCAATCCAGTCTGGATGAATTGATGGAAGGCAAAACCGTGATTGCCATCGCGCACCGACTCTCTACCATTGCACAAATGGACCGCTTGATTGTGCTGGATGAAGGTCACATTGCCGAGCAAGGTACGCATGATGAACTGGTCGCGCTGGGCGGTATTTATGCACATTTGTGGCAAAGACAGACGGGTAGTTTTTTGATAGAACAACAAGCATTAAAGAAAAAGGATATGCATTGATGCTGTATTTAGAAGATATAAAAGTGGGTGATCGTTTCATTAGCCGCGAATATGAAATGACCTTAGAAGAAATTAAACAGTTTGCACATGCTTATGATCCTCAAGTTTTTCATACCGATGAACATGAAGCCCAGACACATCCTGTTTTTCAGGGCATTGCTGCCAGTGGCTGGCACACCTGTGCAGTCACCATGCGTTTATGGACTGAGTGTTTTCCGGTCGCTTACGGCCTGATTGGTTCAGAGTCCAGTCTGCGCTGGCCGCGTCCGACCCGTCCTGGCGATAAGATTCATGTCGAGGTCGAAATTGTGGCAATTACGCCATCAAAAAGTAAAAATGACCGCGCTATAGTCAGTTATGTGACCCAGGCATTCAATCAGAATCATGATATGTTACTTATTTCCACCACTAAAATTGTGGTCTTTAAAAAAGACGTTCAGCCTGAATAATTTTCAGGCTTTAAAAATATTGTCCAACAATTTTAACAGGATAGTCTTCCCATTCGTGCCAATATGGCACTTACAACTAGAAAAACGAATGAATGCAATGGATGGCGCATGAAAACGATTTCTCCAAGACAGGATCAAGGCATACCGGGTGTTTATGGACTGCTGCTTTTAGATGTAGTTTCCCGCTGGGGCTATACGGCTGAAGCGCTCTTTACCCCGTTTCATTTAAACAGTGAACAGCTGGCAGACCCCAACTTTCGTATTCCCACACCCGTTGCCAATGAACTGGTCAAACATGCACTACGTTTAACCGGTGAGCCGACACTGGGTTTCCATTTGGGCACCCAGATGCGTATCTCGATTCATGGCTTTATTGGTTATGCCATTATGACGGCACGTGATATTACCGATGCCCTGATTCTGGCGAACCGGTTTATCCAGCTGCGTTTGCCCTTTTTACAGCTTTATTTTTCCACCTTTGGCGAAAAAGCAACCTTACAGTTGCAATGTGACTTCGACATTGAACCTTTACGGACTGAAATTGCCATTGCCCTGACCTTTGGTATTATCACCATGGCCAAAGCCCTGACCGGTTGTGAAGATCTGTCCGGGGAAATTGATTTTGATTTTCCCAAACCTGCCGGTTTTGAACGTTACATGGCAAAATTCCCGTCGCATCAGTTCCGTTTTGAACAGCCACATTTGTTGTCCAGTTTTGATAAAAAATATCTGGGCCTAAAGATGGTCAATGCAGACCCGATTGCCAGCCAGATTGCGATTAACCAGTGTGAAGCTGAACTTTCTGCACTGGGTGAACGTCGCCGTCTGGCCATGCGGGTGCGTGACATTCTGACCAATTCTGAACAGCACTATTTAAGTATTGAAAATGTGGCGGATCGGCTGCATATGTCAGATCGCACCCTGAAACGCCAACTGGCAGCCGAAGGCACCTCCTTTTCCACTTTGGTGGATGAAGTGCGTTATCGGCATGCAACGTCCCTGCTTTCACGTACCGATTACACCCTGGAGCAGATTGCCGATGAAATTGGCTATAGCGATGTTGCCAATTTCAGCCGGGCCTTTAAGCGTTGGAGTGGTCGCAGCCCAAGCAACTGGCGTAAAGATCCTTATCTATAAACTTTTGTTTTCATCAAAAAACATGTATAAAACATGGCAAAAATGATTTGAATATTTTAAAGGAGTCATCCATGAATCACCCTTCAGAATTAAAGTTCGCCAGTACGCACGAATGGGTCAAAATTGAAGGTGATCTGGTTATTACCGGTATTTCGGACCATGCACAGGATGCATTGGGCGACCTAGTTTATGTAGAAGCCCCAGAAGTGGGTCAGCAAATCACTGCCGGTGAACAGGCTGGTGTAGTTGAGTCGGTTAAAACCGCGTCTGATATTCATGCGCCTGTTTCAGGGGAAGTGGTTGAGGTGAATTCAGCGCTTGAAGATGATCCTGATTTTGTTAATGATGACCCTTATGGCAAGGGCTGGATTTATAAAATTAAGCCAGATAATATGGCAGACGTTGAAAAATTACTTTCAAGCAGTGAATACGAAGCAGGTTTATAACACTGCCTTAAATAAGAAAAATCAGCCTTGGTGGCTGATTTTTTTATTTTAAATGATGGCTTTTAAGATATAGATTTCTCATAAAAAGAGAAAAAATCACAATATGAGATTAAAAACAAAATAAATTTAAAAATAAATATTTTTTATCGATTAATTCTTACATAGATATACTTTTCCATTAAAATTAGCTAAAATTCGAGCATTCATTCGACCAGCTCCCTTATCTTTATAACTATAAAAACTGAGTCACCCTCATTCTTACCTTAAGTCTGCTGCGTCGTCTAACACTGATGATTATCTAGGTAAATTATGTCCTCTGCTGTAAATGCTGAAAATTTATGGAATAAATCCTTTATTCTATGTCTGGCTAACAATTTATTTTTGTTTATCTTTTATTTTGCCCAAACCACCATCTTACCTATTTATATTTTAAAAGACTTGCATGGCAGTTTGGCGCAAGCCGGTCTAGCCATGACCCTGTTTATGGCATCCTCAATTGCGGTTCGTCCCTTTAGCGGTTTGATTATTGAAAAAATCGGACGCAAGAAAGCACTTTATATTTCTGAAACACTATTCTGTCTGTTTTCATTTGCCTATATTTTTGCAGATAACCTGAACGTACTTTTGGCCATTCGGCTATTACATGGGATCTGGTTCAGTATTTTAACCACGGTAGTCGTCCCCATTGCCAATGACTTTATTCCTGCAAACCGTAAAGGTGAAGGTATGGGATATTTTGTCATGTCTATTAATCTAGGGATTGTGTTGGGGCCTTTAATCGGTTTGACGCTTATTCAGCAACTTTCTTATCCGAGCGTTACTGCGATTCTGGCTGCCCTTATTTGTCTGGGCTTTATCTTTTGTTTCCTGATCCCCATTCAAGCAATGCCAAAAATGCAGGCTGAACCCATTAAGCGTAAATTATCCATTCATGATTTTGTGGAAAAGAAAGCCTTGCCAGTTTCAATTATGGCCATGATCATCTCTTTTTCTTATGCCAGCATTATGTCGTTCATTTCGACCTTTGCAGAGTCAAAAAATTTACTGGCTTATGCAAGTTTATTCTTTGTGATCTTTGCCATTTCGATGATGAGCTTACGTCCTATTACTGGTAAAATTTATGATCGAAAAGGTGCAAATTACGTGGTTTATCCCGCTATTGCCTTATTTGCTATTGGGCTGATGGTTTTAAGCCAAGTTAATACAGTGACTGGATTAATGCTGGCTGCAGTTTTTGTCGGTATGGGATTTGGTTCAGCTCAACCCTGCTTACAAACCATTTCCATTCAGCACTCCCCCAAAGACCGCATTGGACATGCCACCTCCACCTTTTTTACCTTTTACGATATTGGTATCGCTATTGGTTCAATCTTGTTAGGGATTGTCATTGCCCATCAAGGTTATAGTTTTACCTATCTGCTTTGTGCAGCAATCACCGCACTGAGTCTGGTTTTCTATAAGTTTTTTATCGATCAACCCAAGTCTGCATAATACAAAAATAAAGCTTTAAATCAATAAAATAGGCATTAATCGCTTTGGGTTAATGCCTATTTTATAAAAAGAAGTATCCGAATTAAGAAGCGTCCTGGTCACTTTGGGCTTGATTCTCTTCCGGAGCTTTATCTTGCACCATACTGAAGGATGTCGCTGAGCCTGGAACCGTTTGATCCTGTCTGTTACTTTTCAATTTAATCTGCAAGCGCAATTCATTCATGGAGTCAGCATTACGCAGCGCTTCTTCATAACTGATTGCATCCTCATTGTATAAATCGTATAAAGCCTGATCGAATGTTTGCATGCCCAATTCACGGGATTTCTTCATGATTTCTTTGAGTTCATGAAAATGGCCTTTCAGAATAAGATCGCCAATTAATGGCGTATTCAGCAAAATTTCAATGGCTGCACGACGACCACGCCCATCCTGAGTTCGCACCAAACGCTGGGAGATAATCGCTTTCATGTTTGAAGATAAGTCCATCAATAATTGATTGCGACGTTCCTCAGGGAAAAAGTTAATGATGCGATCCAGCGCCTGGTTGGCGTTATTGGCATGTAAAGTACCTAAACATAAATGTCCGGTTTCGGCAAAGGCAATGGCATGCTCCATGGTTTCGGTATCCCGGATTTCACCAATTAAAATGACATCCGGTGCCTGACGCAGGGTGTTTTTCAAGGCATTGTGCCATGAATGGCTGTCTACGCCGACTTCACGGTGGGTAATCATCGATTTCTTGTGTTTATGCACATATTCCACCGGATCTTCCACGGTAATAATATGTCCGGCAGAATTTTCATTACGATGATCAATCATGGCCGCTAAAGAAGTCGATTTACCCGAGCCAGTTGCACCGACTACAAGTACCAGACCGCGTTTTGCCATCATCACATGTTTTAATGACTCGGGAAGCTTTAACTGGTCAAAATTTGGAATTTCTGCGGTAATGGTTCGTATCACCATCCCCACTTGTAATTGTTGCTGAAAAACATTGATACGAAAACGCGAAACATTGGGAACGCTAATGGCAAAATTACATTCCAGCTCGCTTTCAAATTCAAGCCGCTGTTTCTCATTCATTAAACTATAGGCAAACAGTTTGGTCTTGTCGGCAGTCAATGCCTGCTGGCCAATCGGTTTCATTAAGCCCTGATGTTTAATGCTCGGTGGAAAATCTGCTGAAATAAATAAATCCGAGCCGCCATATTCCACCACCTTGGTCAGCATGTGGAACATTATTTTGCGTGCTTCTTCCAGTAATTCCGTACTATACATATCTTTCCCATTTTAAATTGTTTTTCATACCAATCATGTTTTGACTGTAAATTAGTATTTTTAAACAATTATTTTTTTTCAAAATTGGTTTTATCTATTGTGCATAGATCGTCGATATGACTCAAATTTATAAATTTTAAGTGGTTATAAAAATTCGAAAATATTGTCTACTGCATCATAAAAGCATTGTTCTAAATTTACACGTTCAGCAAAATGTCTAAAAATTGCAAAATAAAACCCCTTCATCCAGGGGTTTTATCCAACAATTCATCTTGTCCTGGAGCTTGACTAGGCACTACGTTTTAATTCAGATAGACGCACTGAATCTGCCACCTCCAGCAAAAGTTGCTGGGTTTTGTCCCAGCCCAGGCAGCCATCCGTTACCGATTGGCCATAGGTCATCTCACAGGAAATCTTCTGCTGACCATCCACCAGATAGCTTTCCAGCATTACTCCACGAACCTGACTTTGTGTACGTTCCTCAATAATCGTCTTGAGTACTTGGGGCTGTAAAAGCGGATCTTTGTGGCTATTGCCATGACTGCAATCAATGACCAAAGCAGGCAATTCACCTTTGCATTTTTCTCTGATCTTTTCAATTTCAGCCAGCTGGTAATTAGGACCCGAATTTGCACCGCGTAAAATCAGATGTGCTTTCGGATTGCCTTTCGATTCCAGGATACAAGGTAATCCCGATTGGCCCAGACCCAGGAATTGATGGGAATTCGATGCAGACTGAATGGCATCCAGCGCAATTTGAATGGAACCATCGGTGCCATTCTTGAAACCAATGCTGTATGGCATATGGCTTGAAATTTCACGGTGAATCTGGGATTCACTGGTACGCGCGCCAATGGCGCCCCAAGCCAGTAAATCGTCGAAATAGGCTGTTGCCATTGGACTTAAAATTTCAGCGGCAATTGGCAAACCCATTTCAATAATTTGTAAATACAAGGCACGTGATTTTTCCAGGCCCAACTGCATATTGGATGAGCCATCCAAATCTGGGTCATACAGGAAGCCTTTCCAGCCAATGGTGGTACGGGGTTTTTCAATATAGGCACGCATCACCAGAAAAATCTGGTCTGCTACCTGGCTTTGTAATTGTTGTAATTTTTGTGCATATTCAAGTGCAGCAACGGGATCGTGAATCGAACATGGACCGGTCACCACCATCAAGCGATGGTCTTTGCCTGCCAAGATATTTTCAATGATTTGACGCTGCTCAGCAATTTGTTGCGCCAGTTTGTTTGATAAAGGCAATTGCGCCTTCAATTGATGAGGCAAAGTTAAAGCGGTTTCTTTTGCAGTTGTTTGAGTTTGTTGTAAAGCAGTATTTAAGGCATTCATTGGTCTTTCCTGGGGACTATTCAGTCCAATCTTTTATTTGAGCGTTATGGGTCTAATGGATTGGGTGTGCAGAGTCATCAATTGACTAAAGTAAAACCAATAAAAGTTGCTAAAGTATGAATAATTTAATGTTTTCATGAGTAAGCTCCAAAAAGTATAAGAAAAATAAAGCATAAAAAAACCTGATCAGGGTTGCCGATCAGGTTATAAACTGGGTGGGCAACCTTTTCTTGCCCGAACGCGTTCAGGCAATTATCTAAATTGCCAAAAGTAATAAGTTGCGTTTGAGACTACAGGTTGCTTTAACATCTTTATTGCTTCAAAAAAGTATGTATCTTGAAATTAAAATACGCTGTATTGCCATATTTGACAATACTTTTATTTAAAATAAAACGACATCAATCATTAAACTTTTGTTTATACCTGGTGTAAAAACTGCCCTTAAACGGTGTGCAGTTGGACCAGTTTTAAAAAACGTGTAAATCCTCTGCTCATTATTTTTTAGCTCTCACCGCATCAATGGGCTAAATTATTTTTATTCGATCGAAATTCAATTTCTTCATTTCTAAAATAGACATTTAATTTTTATAAATAACAATCTGATACAGCAATTTTAGTGCTTAAGTGATAATTACAGTTACAAAAAAAAACAATTATTGATCCAGGAAATGAACCCAAAAATACAAAACAATATTTTATATATATCATTACTTTATGTTATAAGATAAACCCATTAAGTCAAAATATTACGTAATACGTAATTTACTTATGTATTGCATAATAAAAAGCCCGCCGTATGATGTGAAAATAAATCGAATTTATCGTATAAGGTTTGCACTTCACCTGGGAACCACAGCGATAAATAAAGGATGAGACAAACGGATTTGTCATAAAAATTTAAATGATTAATATGATTTTTCTCGTTTGTTTAAAAGTGAATCTCTTAAAAAACAGGCAATAGGATTGCTTTAAGAAAATGAGGATGTTGTATGGATAAGCTAGCAAACCCTTTAGAACTTTGTGGATTTGAGTTTATTGAATTCGTATCTAAAGATGGCGATCTAGATGGAATTTTTCAAACGCTCGGTTTTAGCAAAATTGCAAAGCATAAATCTAAAAATGTGTATTTATGGCGTCAAGGCAACATTAATATCATTCTCAATTATCAACCAGAATCTTATGCAGCATTTTTCTTTAAAGAACACGGACCTTCTGCATGTGCAATGGGCTTTAAAACCCTAGATGCCGCCAAAGCCTTTTATAAGGCAATTGAATTAGGTGCAGAGCCTATTTATTCAAAAATTGGTCCAATGGAACTCAACATTCCGGCCATTAAAGGGATTGGTGGCTCGCCTATTTTCCTGGTCGATCGTGATATTTACCAAAGCGATTTCATCTTTTTTAATGATGTCAATTCACATCCAGTAGGAACAGGATTAAAAGAAATCGATCATTTAACCCATAATGTCTATAAAGGCCGTATGCAATACTGGTCAGATTTTTATGAAAGAATTTTTAATTTTCAGGAAATTCGTTATTTCGATATTAAAGGTGAATATACCGGCTTGACTTCTAAAGCGCTCACCGCGCCTGATGGGAAAATCCGTATCCCGCTGAATGAAGATTCTGACAAAGGCAACGGTCAAATTGCCGAATTTTTAAGTGATTTTAATGGTGAAGGTATTCAGCATATTGCTTTTATTACCGATGACCTGATTGCAACTTGGGATAAATTAAAAGCTTTGGGTGCCAAATTTATGACGCCGCCACCCAACACTTATTACGAAATGCTGCAAGATCGTTTACCCAATCATGGTGAACCGACCGATGAACTGCAAAAGCGTGGCATTCTGCTGGATGGCAATACACAAAATGATGACAAGCGTTTGTTGTTGCAAATCTTCTCTGAAAATATGCTGGGTCCGGTATTTTTTGAATTTATTCAACGCAAAGATGATGACGGTTTTGGTGAAGGTAACTTCAAGGCCTTGTTTGAATCGATTGAGCGTGACCAGATTAAACGTGGTGTACTGGATATTTCAAAAGCTTAATCTCAGTTCAATCTTTTAATCAAAGTTGTGATGATTTTCTATGTACATACCTGGCTGTGTACATAGTAGATTTACCTCTCAATTAAATGATTTCAATAATATTTCTGATACTGCTCTGATGCTTGAATAAAACAAGAATTAAATATAATTGCATTCATCTCAATAGAGCACTATCTCAGCATGGATGAAGATAGAAAATGCAGCAAATTGAACAAGGAAACCTGAAAAAAGGTTTAAGTAACCGTCATATCCAGCTGATTGCACTGGGTGGCTCCATTGGCACCGGATTATTCCTCGGTATTGCACAAACCATTAAGCTTGCGGGTCCATCGGTAATTTTAGGGTATGCCATAGCCGGACTGATCGCTTTTTTAATGATGCGCCAATTGGGTGAAATGATTGTAGAAGAGCCAGTGAGTGGCTCGTTTAGTCATTTTGCCTATAAATACTGGGGTAAATTTGCCGGTTTTATGTCGGGATGGAATTACTGGGTATTGAATATTTTGGTCTGTATGGCCGAACTAAGTGCAATTGGTCTATATATTCATTATTGGTGGCCTGAAATTCCGACCTGGGTTTCCGCCCTAGGCTTCTTTATTTTTATTAATGTGATTAATCTTTTACATGTTAAATTATTTGGTGAAATGGAATTCTGGTTAGCCATTATTAAAGTATTAGCCATCATCGCCATGATTGCCTTTGGGAGTTACTTACTCGCAAGCGGCAGCGGTGGTACACAATCCAGCATGCAAAACCTATGGGAATTGGGCGGTTTTTTCCCGAATGGTGTCATGGGTTTGGTCATGGCCATGGCGATGATCATGTTTGCATTTGGCGGTATTGAATTGGTCGGTATTGCAGCTGCGGAAACCGATAATCCGCAAAAGACTTTACCCAAAGCCATCAACCAAATTGTTTATCGGGTTCTGTTATTTTATATCCTGAGTTTGGTGATTATTTTGTCGCTGTATCCCTGGAACCAAATGGCACAAGGCGGCAGCCCTTTTGTCCTTATTTTTGATTCCCTGGGCAGTCAAACAGTGGCGACGATTTTAAATTTTGTGGTTCTGACTGCGGCTGTTTCTGTATATAACAGCACCAATTATTGTACCAGCCGCATGTTGTTGGGCCTGGCACAACAAGGCAATGCGCCTGGATTTTTGCGTAAAATTAATCCCCGTGGCATTCCGGTCAATGCTGTCATGGTCTCTGCTTTTTTTACTTTAATCTGCGTACTCATCAATTACCTATTTCCCAAAAAAGCTTTTAATTTACTGATGATGCTGGTGGTTGCTGCAATTGTGATTAACTGGGTGGTTATTTCATATACGCATTTAAAGTTCAAAAAACACATGCTAGCCATGAATGCTTCAACCCAATTTCCCAGCATTGCCTACCCGTTTACAAATTATGTCTGCATTATTTTTATGGGCGGCATTTTGCTGATTATGAGTCAAACTCCCGATATGCGTATTGCGGTTCTGATGATTCCGGTCTGGATTTCATTACTCTTGATTGCCTATTTCTTTAAAAACAAGAAAATTTCGGACCATCAATTAGCATTAAAAGATAAAATGCGTTCTATACCGAAGGCTTGATTTGTTTTACTCCATAACGAAGGATGTATTCATGTTCCAACATGTTGATGCGTATGCAGGTGATCCGATTCTTTCTTTGATGGAAGAATTTGCTAAAGATGAACGGACTCAAAAAGTGAATTTAAGCATCGGGCTTTATTATAATGAGGACAATATTGTGCCTCAACTTGAGGCCATCAAAGCAGCATATAAGAATATTGAAGCGAGCAATGATCAGGTCAAGCTGTATTTACCGATGGATGGTTTAAAACCTTATAATCAAGCTACTCAAGCCTTGGTCTTGGGCGAAAATAGTGCAGCGCGCCGTGATGGTCGCGCGGTCACCATCCAGACTTTAGGCGGTTCTGGCGCACTGAAAGTGGGTGCCGATTTTCTGAAAAAATATTTTCCAGAATCTGATATCTGGGTCAGCCAGCCGACCTGGGAAAACCACATTGCTATTTTTAACGGTGCCGGCATTCACTCGCATTTCTACCCTTATTTTGATGCCACAACCAACGGCGTTAATGTGCCAGCAATGCTGGAAAAATTAAGCCAGCTTCCTGCAAAAAGCATTGTGTTATTACATCCTTGTTGCCATAACCCGACCGGTGCAGACTTGACTGCTGCGGAATGGGATCAGGTGATTGAAGTCTTGCAAAAACGGGATCTGATTCCGTTCCTCGACATTGCCTATCAAGGTTTTGGTCAAGGCCTGGAGCAAGATGCCTATGCGATTCGCGCACTCGATCAGGCCGGGATGAATTTTATTGTCAGCAATTCATTTTCCAAAATTTTCTCGCTCTATGGCGAACGTGTCGGCGGTTTAACTTTTGTCTGTGATGATTCGGCCACTGCACAAAAAGTATTGGGACAGCTAAAAGCGACTGTACGCCGTATCTATTCAAGTCCGGCAACGACTGGGGCATTGCTGGTGAATAATGTCTTGCATGATGAACAGCTGACTGCATTATGGAAAGCTGAACTGCAAGAAATGCGTGAACGTATTATTCAAATGCGTCACATTTTAAAAGATAAACTCAGTCAGGCTTTGCCAGAACGTGACTTTAGCTATCTGGTCAAACAGCAAGGCATGTTTAGCTATACCGGCCTGAGTGCTGAACAGGTCGATATTCTCAAAAATCAATACGGCATTTACCTGGTGCGTAGTGGCCGTATGTGCGCAGCAGGTCTGAATTTAAGCAATATTGATTATGTGGCTGAATCCATTGCCGAAGTCATTAAAGCCACAGCTTAAATTCAAGGGATAAAAAAACGGGCAAATTGCCCGTTTTTTAATTTGAAGATGGCTTAGTCTTCGAAGTGGATTACGGTACGAATCGATTTACCTTCATGCATCAAGTCAAAGGCTTCGTTAATCTTTTCCAGTCCCATGGTATGAGTGACAAAAGGTTCCAATTGAATATCCCCCTTCATGGCTTCTTCCACCATACCCGGCAATTGCGAGCGGCCTTTAACGCCACCAAAAGCGGTACCTTTCCAGGTGCGGCCAGTGACCAGCTGGAATGGACGGGTTGAAATTTCCTGACCTGCACCGGCTACCCCAATAATGATGGATTGTCCCCAACCACGGTGAGCACATTCCAGTGCAGAACGCATGACATTAGTATTGCCAATACATTCAAAAGAATGGTCCACGCCCCAGCCAGTTTTCTCAACAATCACTTCCTGAATTGGACGGTCATAATCTTTAGGGTTTAAAAACTCTGTCGCACCAAACTGTTCAGCCAGCTTGAATTTTTCAGGATTGGTATCAATGGCAATAATGCGGCTGGCTTTGGCTTTCTTGGCACCTTGCACGACGGCCAGACCAATACCGCCTAAACCGAACACGGCAACCGTGTCACCTTCCTGAACTTTGGCGGTATTTTTCACCGCACCCAAACCGGTAGTCACGCCACAACCGAGCAAGCAGACATGTTCATGATTCGCTTCAGGATTAATTTTCGCCAGGGATACTTCAGCGACTACGGTATATTCACTGAAGGTTGAACATCCCATGTAGTGGTAAATCGGCTGACCATTATAAGAAAAACGGGTGGTGCCATCTGGCATCAAACCCTTACCTTGTGTTGCACGAACCGCGACACACAGGTTGGTTTTACCCGATTTACAGAATAAACATTCACCACATTCGGCAGTATACAGTGGAATAACGTGATCGCCCGGTTTCACGCTGGTTACACCTTCACCTACTTCAACCACTACACCCGCACCTTCATGGCCCAATACCGCCGGAAAAACACCTTCAGGATCCTCACCCGATAAAGTAAACGCATCGGTATGACATACGCCGGTATGGCTAATTTTCACCAAAACCTCACCTGCTTTTGGCGGAGCAACATCAATTTCAACAATTTGGAGCGGTTGACCTGGACCAAATGCGACTGCAGCACGTGATTTCATGAATGATTCATCCTTTGTTCGGTTCTTTAACAGATGAGCTACAGTAACCTCTTTTTATTGTCCGATTCAACCTATAACATGATGATAATATGTACTTATAACTTTATGACTTCATAACAATTATGCAGATTAGACCATCCATGCATGCTGTCATGTTTGCTGTTACAATTTTTACCATGACGGGGTGCAGTTTGCCGATGAATGAATCCAAAAAGCAGTCTCCTACTCAGGTGCATGCCGAGCACTGGTTAAACGGTTCCAATGTTGATGCACAAATTATTCAGGGCTTAACCGCCTATCTTGCCTTAGATGATGCTTTTCTCAGTATTGCCTCAAGGCTGCATCTGATTAATAAAGCGCAATATAATATCGATTTGCAGTACTACATCTGGGAAGATGACTCGATTGGTCACCTGATGCTGGCTGAATTGCTCAAGGCCGCAGACCGAGGGGTAAAAATCCGATTATTGATTGATGACCAGAACGGTTCCCAGCTCGATGCAACCTTAAAACAACTGGCACAACATCCAAACTTTGAAATTAAAATCTTTAATCCCTACACCTTCAGGGTTAGAAAATTGCGCGTGTTTGATTATGTTTTTCGTTTCAGGCAGATCAATCGCCGTATGCATAACAAGCTGATTATTGCCGATGGTGCCATAGCGGTGACCGGTGGCCGCAACATCAGCCGTGAATACTTTGAAGCCAGTGACAATTTCCAGTTTACCGATATGGATATTCTGTTTTATGGCACTGCGGTGAAGCATGCCAATAAAGTATTTCAGGACTTTTGGAGTGATGATTTAAGTTATCCTGTACCTCTGCTGCTGGGTAAAAGCCGTCCAGAACAGCTTGCCAAATTACGCCGATACTATGAACTGACTGCCTTGCAAAAAGACCAGCTTAAAAGGCGGATTGAACTGGCTGAAAAACAGATCAATGAACATTTAAAAGATCGCCCGATTAATTGGGCAAAAGCACATTTTGTCGCAGACCCTCCCGGGAAAATTCACGGCCAGGCATCTAATGATCAAATGATTTACCGTCAGATCTTCCAGATTATGGACGAACCGAAACAACATCTGGAACTGGTCTCCGCCTATTTTGTACCTACCCAAAAAGGTACGGACTATTTAACCGGTTTAGCTCATAACAGCGTGAATGTTCGAGTGCTCACCAATTCATTCCTCGCCAATGACGTTCCTCTGGTACATGCCTTTTATAGACAATATCGCTATGATTTACTGAAAAACGGGATAAAATTATATGAATTTAAGCCCTATATCGAACGCAATAAACGGACCTGGTATGAAGTGATGACGGGTAATGTCATTCCCGCTAAGGGGAAAAATGCCTCCAGTTTGCATGCCAAGTTTTTGGATATAGATGGCAAGGTATTTATTGGTTCTGCCAATTTTGATCCCCGTTCCGCCAATTTAAATAGCGAAGTAGGACTGGTGGTCGAATCCGCTGACTTGCAACAACAAATTTCAAGTTCTTTAGATAAATATTTACCGCTCATTGCCTATGAATTGAAACTTAATCCACAAGGTGAAGTAATCTGGATAGAGCATCGTAAAGATGGTACCCGCACAGAGTATTTACATGATCCTCAATCCACCAGATTTCAGCGTTTTAGCATGCAAATGGTGTCATACCTTCCAATTGAATGGATGATGTAATGACAAACCAATGACATTTGAGTACAAAAATGAGCTCGTCTTTTTTAATACAATCTCACCACTTAAAAAGATTACTGCATGTGAACAGGTTTAATGTTCCTGTTTCAACCTATTTCATCTCGCCAGTATCAAACCTGGTATTTACTTTAATTTAACATGCTTGTTATGACTTATAAGAGATTAACGGCGATTTATACATATTTTAGATCAATCCACACAAAGCTTTTACTCGTTTCCAGATTTGATTTAACATTCCTCTTTTCGAGTATTTAACTCAGCTCTCTCCCTATCGTGATCTTCTGCAATGCAATTTTTTGATTTAAGCCGTCAATTTAATTTAAGTGATATTTTAACGCCGTATAAAACGCTTGACGATTTGGGTGCTCAAGACTGGTTTTTGGCGAAAGTTCGGGTCGAGCACGATTGCCAGTCCGATTCAGAATTGATTGAAGGTCAGGCCGTTTTAAAATCCAATCAGAATGTACAGCTGGAACTGGAATGGCTGATTCAGGATACCGGTTTTGAACTTCAGGTCCTGTTTAAAGGCATTGAAACCGAAGCGAGTGAAGAAACCCTGGTGATGGTCAAGGGTGCAAAACTGATTGATGCCGATGAACAGCTGATTTCTGCTCAGACCTTAAGCCTGTGGATTGACGGAACCCTGCTGCCAATGTTGCCAAATATCCGTAAAGAAATTAAAGCCCGATTAAATTTATGGGACTATGTCGAATATGATGGATAGCTTTGTGGACTATTCAAACTCAAATCTCATGTTTTAATAGTTTTTATTTAATACATGCATCCTGCACATTTGCCTAAAATTGCTATGAATAACCAGTCAAGTGAATGAATGTAGATAACGCCTCATTCATGTTTAAATGATCTAAATGGTTGATATTCATCTTACTGAACAATATTAAAAAAATAAAAAGGAAAAAATAAAATGAAAACACAAGAATGGCAACATATCTGCAAAGTGGTGAATGATGCACAACGTGCTGCAATGCATTGTTCGATTGCTACAGTCGATCAACATATGCAGCCCACTATCTGCCCTATAGGCACATTATTTTTAAAGGATCACCAGAACGTTTTTTCTTTGATACCTATACTGAATCGTTGCAACAGAATTTGCCGAAAAATAGCAAAGCCTGCATTCAGGCAGTCAACAGTAGCCGCTTATTCTGGTTAAAAGCCTTATTTAAAGGCGAATTTAGTGATTATCCTGGCGTTCGACTGTACGTGGAAATTGGTGATCTTAGACTTGCCAATGCCGAAGAACTGGCTCAAATTTCACGACGTATCCAAAGTCTAAAATGGCCCCAAGGAAGTAAACTCATCTGGTCCGATTTTACCCATGTACGGGATTTTCAGGTACAGGCTTTTAAATGGGTGAAATATCCGAAAATGATGCCTTTCGCCTAAAAATAGATATTTCAAACTTACTTACAGTAAGCCTATTTCTTTAAATAACTGAGTATAAGCCTCGGCCTTTTTCTCCAAAGCAAGTGGATAGGCTCGGGATGAAGATGGCATTCGGTATAAAGTCAGCTCGCGTTCAGCAAAACAGGCTTTGGAGGGCTGTCCAATTCTCGGTTTTTCCGTAGCTTCAGGCATGGAAAGCATCAGGGTATCTGTCGCTTTATCACCTGTAGTCATAATGCTGTGGCATTCAGGAATCTGCTGTAGAAGCTTGCTTAAATCGGTCGCTTGAGCAATGTGCAAAAATTTATCCGAAGCGTTGCCTTTTAAACGAATAATTTGATAGGCCGTATCAAAAATTGCGATCCCTTTTTGCATTAAGAAATCACGGATCTGCTGTTCCTTGAAGTTTTTATTGGCAATATCTAAAAAGTGTTCTTTATTGCCAAAGAATGCCAAACCAAAAATTTTCCACATGTCATTTTGATAGTTTGGATAATAGAACTCCATTTTCCAGCGGGTTTTAGGCGGCGGAAAGCTGCCCATCATCAGCAATTTGGCATTTGCAGGTAAAAAAGGTTCCAGTGGATGAGTTTCTATTTCCAGTTCGGTGCTCATAACAGTCCATTTATCCGTATTCAGTTTAATTTAAAACATTTGACGGATTTTATCTGCTACCTGCTTGCCCCAAAGTGTATAAATTTCCTTGCTGGGATGAAAACCATCCTTTGCCATTTCCAGATTCAGGCTCTTGAAACGCTGCAAATCATATTCAATCCATTGCATATTGCTCTGCTGCTGCACAAATTTGGCAAGATTTTTATTCATGCCTTTGGCATATTGCCCAAATAACCAGGCCAGTGGATGAGGTAATGCCGGAAACCTGTTCATCGGTGGTACGCCAGACGCAATAACCAATTCAGGCGTGAATTTCCGGTTAATTTCTGCATAAAGTTGTTGCTGCTTTTGAATCCAGTCTTTAGGCTGCATCAGTTTTGTAATATCGTTCACCCCGACAGAAGTAATGACCACGTCGAAGTGTTGATGGGACATATTCTTTACCGTCTGAATTACTTGTCCGCTGCTATGACCGGTGGTGGCTTCAAGTTGATAACTTATTTCATAAGCATCTTGTAACTGCTTCAACACTGCACCGAGTAAAGCATCTTCCTGAGTTTCAACACCGACTCCAGCGGCTGCCGAATCTCCGATAATTAAAACAGACAGCGCTTTTCCAGTTCCGACCGTCCCCTGACGTGGTCCTGCTGGTTCTGCTAAACGTAGAGTATTCTTCTTAACGGCATTGCCTTGAATAATCAGCGATGGAATCAGCACGATAGTTGAAATTTTTAGCAGCATAAACAATGAAATTCAAAATGGTATGCGTATCAATATAGGAGTTTATGGGGTGAGAAGCATTGACTTAAATTATAATAATTTTCATCGAATTAAATAGTAAATGTGCTGCATCAGGTCAGTAGTAATCTAGGGCTGATAATCTTTGCCATCTGCTTGAAAATTCCAAGTCAGGTATGATGGCAAGAAGATGGTATTGCACTTCAAATGCTAATCTAAGCAATATAAAAACAGCCCATCGAATGGGCTGTTTATAATTCGAAATTAACCCAACTTGTTGACCAGTTTCAGCGGCAATACTTTCATGACCAAGCCTAAAGGTAACCATGGCCACTGTGGCACATAAGCTTTAACCGGTGCTTTTTCAATGGCTTTAACCAGTAAATGCGAACCGGTTTTTTCATCCACCTCAAAAGGCAGTTTTTTGGCCCCTTCATTCAGTTCTGTACGGATATAACCCGGGAAAATGGTGGTGACTTTAATCGGGGTATCAATCAGCTCGGCACGAATGCCTTCAGCCAGGTGAGCCACTCCGGCTTTGCTGGCGCCATACGCGGTTAAATGTTTCGGCATGCCACGCATCGCGCTCATGGATGAAATCATCACCAGATGCCCTGCATTTTGCGCACGGAAAATTTCCACCGCAGCTTCACATTGTGCCAAAGCAGAAATGAAGTTGGTTTCGACGGTCGCCTTGTTAATTTCAAAGTTGCCTTTACCAATCCGGCGACCCTCACCCACACCGGCATTGACAATAATACGGTCGATGGTGCCAAATTCCGCTTTAAATGCACGGAACACTTCAAACACCTGATCGTAATGGGTTACGTCTAATGCTTTTGCAATGACTTTTACGCCGTACTTGCTTTCCAGCTCTTGTTTTAAAGTTTCCAGACGCTCCAAACGACGGGCGCAGATGGCAAGGTTATAGCCTTTTTGTGCAAATTCACGTGCCATACCTGCACCAATCCCTGAACTTGCCCCGGTAATTAAAATTGTTTTTGCCATGTTTTCTTCCTTTGCTATTTTTTTAATCAGATCCAGGTCAGTAAGCCGGGATCTTCGGCCTTAATAAAATGATGTTCATTCAAGCTCAGCAATTGCGGTTCATTTCCCACCAGACGCAGTGTGGTCATGCTGGTATTGGCGATTGCCCAGTTTAAGGCAAAAGTCCGGTTGGCATTCAGCTCTAACAGTTTTCCTGCAGCCACCGAAATCACCCCGCCCGAAGTAAACACCACGGCATAACGCGGTTTAATTTTGGCCAGTTCATTGCATAAATTTTGCAATGCTGTTTCCACCCGGTTTTTAAAATGCGGCCAGGATTCATCATATTCATGGTGATAGTCACCACCCGTCCAGCGCTCAATTGCCCCTTCAAAAATTTTGGCCAGGTAAGCCCGAGGATTATCTTCCTTGGCGACATCCTGCTTTAACAGATGCGGTTCATTAAAACGTGGCTCGTATCTGGCAAAAACCTGCTGGTGATTGAACTCATTCCATGCGCTGTCGGTCTGAATCTCGGTTTCAGGGAAACATTCAGCCAAAGCCAGGTTGGCTGTCTGTTGATGACGCTGCATTGAGCCTGCCACCACATAAGGGGCCTCTTTTAGAATCTGGTCGAAATATTGTCCCAATAATTTCGCCTGTAATTCGCCGTTGGGAGAAAGCTGATCATAACTTTCCGCTCCAAATGAAGCTTGTCCGTGACGAATTAGATAGATTGTGGTCATGTTGGCATCATTTCCTTAAATTTCGCGATATATTTTTGCGCCAGTTCATTGGCCTCAATTTTTTGTAGGCCAATCAATTTAAGCGCACGGATATGCAAGGCATGAATCACCACCCAGAAATCTTTAAAGGCTGGATTATTGGTCTGCTTATGGTAATAACGGTAATAGATTTGCTGTGCAATTACAGCCAAACGGAAAATGCCGAACACTTCATAAAAGGTCCAGTTATGGGTCTGTAAGCCGGTTTTTTGCAAATAATAATCCACGACTTCCTGACGTGTGAACATGCCTTTTAAATTAGTGGGCTGACGACGCGTCGCTTTAAAAATATGATTGTCGCTTTCTTCAACCCAATACGCGAGAGCTGAACCTAGGTCCATTAAAGGATCACCAAGAGTAGCCATTTCCCAGTCCAGCACCCCAATCACCTGAGTCGGATGCTTCGGATCTAAAATCACATTATCAAAACGCCAGTCATTGTGAATAATGCAGCTGGTGGAATCGGCAGGAATATTGTCTTTCAGCCAGTGACGGACATATTTAAAGGAAGGCACATTTAAGGTTTTGGCTTTTTCATAACGGGCATCCCAACCTTCTACCTGACGGCGGCAGTATCCGTCGCCCTTACCGAGCTTTTCCAGTTCTGTCCCAGCATAAGGCACCTGATGCAATTCAATCAGTTTATCGATGACATTGATACATAATTCCCGAACCTGGGATTCATTAAAATTGAGCTCTTTGGGTAAATTGGCGCGTGGAATAATGCCTTCCACTCGCTTCATGACATAGAAGTCGCAGCCAATTACAGATTCGTCCTGACACAGGGCCACCATTTCCGGCAAGACCGGATAGAAAGGTGCCAGATTTTTTTGCACGTTATATTCACGTGCCATATCGTGTGCAGATTTGGCTTTGGTCCCTTTAGGCGGGCGACGTAAAATCAAGTCCGTGTTGTCATATTTTAAACGATACGTCCAGTTAGACGCCCCACCTGAATATTGCGTGACTTCGACCTGACCTTGTAAATCAATGCCTTGTGCCTTGAGCCAATGCTCAACAGCCATGACATCTAGCTCTTCACCTTGACGGACCGTTCCACCCACATCAATCACTGACATTGTTTTTTCCCTGAATCTTCACTTTCAAAAAGACTTCTTAGCTTCCTTATTTATACCTAATTCACTGTTCATAAACAGCAAAATTTTCAGGTAAGTTGTAAGAAGCCTCAGCCTGTATTTCGCTAATTAATCTTTTTTACGACTTGAACGATAACCGCGTTTAGCCAGTTCAAGTTTGGCAATCATGCCTTTATGCACTTCATCCGGACCATCGGCCAGACGTAAACTGCGTGCCTGGGCAAAAAAACCGGTCAGTGGCGTATCCCTTGATACGCCAGCACCCCCGTGTATCTGCATGGCCATATCCACGACTTTTTCCAGCACGCTTGGCGCAACCACTTTAATCGCTGAAATTTCAGTCAGTGCTGCCATATTACCTAAAGTATCCATCTTGTAAGCAGCATAAAGTGTAAGTAATCGTGCCTGATCAATGGCTACACGCGCTTCTGCAACGCGCTCCAGATTACCGCCCAGTTTTAAAATTTCCTTGCCAAAAGCAGTACGGCTCATACCCCTGTCAATCATCAGTTCTAAAGATTTTTCCGCCGCGCCAATACAGCGCATGCAATGATGAATACGGCCTGGTCCCAACCGACCCTGGGCAATTTCGAACCCCTGGCCTGCACCGCCAATAAAATTGGCTACAGGCACACGTACATTATTAAAGCTGATTTCGCCGTGACCATGAGGTGCATCATAATCCCCAAACACAGGCAGCATACGTTCGATTTTCACCCCGGCAGTATCTATGGGAACCAGTACCATGGAATGTTGATGATGACGGTCTTTACTTTCATCAGGCGTATGGGCCATAAAAATGATGATTTTTGCATTGGGATCGCCTAAACCGGATGACCACCATTTGCGGCCATTCAAAACAATTTCATCTCCTTCGATAACCGCCGTTGCCTGCATATTTGTGGCATCACTGGAGGCTACCGCAGGTTCAGTCATGCAAAAGACTGAACGGATTTTTCCTTCAAGCAATGGCATGAGCCACTGTTGTTTCTGTTGTTCAGAACCATAACGCCACAATACTTCCATGTTGCCGCTATCGGGCGCATTACAGTTAAATACGATTGGTGCAATTAAACTACGGCCGGAAAGTTCGGCAATGTGTGCATATTCCTGAACGGAAAGCCCTTGCCCCAGAACAGGATCGGGCAAAAACATATTCCATAAACCGGCTTCTTTGGCCTTGTTTTTTAATATTTCAAGTTGAGTGGGCCATTGCCATGTTGTCCAGTCCCCCCCTTGATTGAGCTCATGAACATCATTCCAGAACTCGGTTTCAACCGGTTCAATTTCTTCCTTAATGAACTTTTTTGTTCTTTCAATATAATCCTGTGCACGTGCTGACAGCTCGAACATGACCATTTCCCTCAAAATATATTATCTGATCTTTACAACAACATACCCTGAAACCTATTATGAATGAAATGATTTAATTCAATATAGAACTATGAACAGTATTCATAATAAAGCCATGATTGATCTGGGGGTTTTTCATCGCATAGACATTAACCTATATCCCTTATTTATTGCAGTTTATGAACAAAAAAGCATTTCCAAGGCTGCGCAGATTTTATGTATCAGTCAATCTGCTGCCAGTCATGCCTTACAGCGTTTAAGACAGCATTTACAGGATGATTTATTTGCACGTGCCGGTAGCAAAATGCTGCCTACTCCATTTGCCGAGCAAATTTATCCCGTCATTAAAAATGCACTGTTTGCCATTCAAAACATTTCAATGCAAAAACAGAGTTTTGAACCTGGTATGGTGCAAAGTTTAAAAATTGCGGTACATGATGAAATTGAACCGATCATTTTTCCCAAACTGGTTCAGCACTTTCAAAGCCTGGATCTGGACATTCAATTTTTCAGCAGCAAGCTCGACCGTAAAAGCATGGCGACTGACCTCGCGACCCAGCAAATAGACTTTGTCATTGATCTGGAACAAAACTTCGGTGATAAAATTCAATTTCAGAAGCTGCTACAAGATCAGTTTGTGGTGTGTACCCAGCAACCGGAAATGACTGAACAGCTGTACCTGGCTGCTCCGCATATTGGCGTTTCCTCTCGTCGTACTGGTGTTTTGGTAGAAGATATTTATTTAAACCGTAAACAGCTGTCGCGGCAGATTCTTTTGCGCTGTCAGCACTATTCAACGGCTTTACAGATTCTGCTGCTAAACCCTCAATCCGTTTTAACTATTCCTCAAAATTTGCTGAATCATTTACAAGTTTCTCCATCATTAAATATTTTTCCGGTGCCTGTAGACTTGCCGCTTATTTATCTGGGGATGTATTGGCATAAAGAGTTGAAAGATAATTTGCGTCATCAGTTTCTGTGCAGCGAAATTTCCAAAATTTTTACTTAGGCTATTTTGATAAATTAATCAATTTGCTTAGGCTATTTATAAATACAATCAACAGCTGCCATCTTTAGTAATGAAGCGTTTTATGTCTCATTTTTGCATAGTGAAAGATCGAATTGAATTGAATTGAATTGAATTGATAAATTCAATACTACTTAGGCTATTTTGGATATTTTGATAGATCTGAATGATTTTTTATTCCGGAATCACCTTTTGCTGAATAAGTAGCCGAAATACTGCATTGGCAAGGGTTTTGAGGCTGTTTGGCTATTTCTCAAGCCATCATTTTTCAGGATTTCCCTTAATATAGCAGCTCATTTTTTTTCTTTTTCTTGCTGAATTTGCTCTGGTATTTTCCAGCCAAATTCAACAAATTTTATCTATGTTGGCAAATCTCTCCCCTGTTTGGCTCATTGTATTGGGCATGCTGCTGTGTGCAGTGCTGTTTTTTATCTTCCGCAAAATTCATGCTTTCCTTACTGACCTATTTAAACCCTTCAAAAAAGGGAAAAAATACTGGTGTAAAGTAATTGCGGTGAGTGATGGCGATACCCTGACTTGTACACGGTTTAACTTGCGTCGCTCAGAAACCAAACTGCGTTTTGCCTACGTGGATGCTCCAGAGTCGACGCAAACCTATGGCAAGGAATCTCAGCTTCTGGTCAAAAAAATGGTGTATTACAAACTGGTCCGTGTCGAGATTACCGATGTCGATCGTTACGGGCGCTGTGTTGGCGTTATTTACCGTTTTAGATGCAATATCAATCAGGAACTGGTCAAACGGGGCGCGGCATGGGTGTATGAGGAATATATTAAAAACCCGACGCAAAAACAGAAATGGCTGGCCCTTCAAAATCAGGCCAAGAAGCAGAAAAAAGGTTTATGGAAAAATTCGCATCCGGTACGTCCCAGTGTTTACCGTAAGCGAAATAAATAGAATTTGATAACACAAATAATCATCTTCAAATATAGATTTGAGTTTGATCTCATAGATCAAACTTGCGGGTTAAAAAATAAAGTGGCTTGTCTAAAACAAACCACTTTAAAATTTATGATCAACAATTAAAGATAATAAGCCAGTTGAACCAGCAGCCGGAATGCTCCAGCAATCAATGCTAAAGCAAAAAATCCACCTAGCCACAACACAATAAACCACTGCATCTGTGAAAGTTTCATATTTACTCCCTAATGATAGCCCTGGTCACCAATGCGCACTTTGTCGCGGAATACCCAGTAAGACAAAGCGGTATAAATAATAATGATTGGAATGAGCAGTAATGCACCAATCAGGGTAAATAACTGACTGCTTTGTGGGGCAGCCGCATCCCAGATAGTGACTGAACGTGGAATGATATATGGCCATAAACTGATCAGGAATCCGGTATAGGCCAGAAATACCAGTGCCAGAGTATAAATAAATGGACTCAGTTCTTTACGTTGCTTGCAGGCACGTAAAGCCAGGTAGGTAAAGACCAGAACCAGAATGGGCACCGGACTGAAATAGGTGAGCTGAGGCTGGCTAAACCAGCGTTCGGCAATTTCCGGATGGGCCAAAGGCGTATAAATGCTGACTGCACCGAAAATGATAAACAAGGCTACAATCAGCTTCGGCATGAGCTGAAACATTCGATTTTGCAAGTCTGCCTCAGTTTTAAAGATCAGCCATCCACAGCCCAAAGTGGCATACAGTACCACCACACTGATTCCGGTAAAGACTGAAAACGGTGTAAGCCAGTCCAGTCCACCTCCCGTATAAACGCCATTGGTGGTTTTGATGCCCTGAATATAAGCGCCGAGAATGATGCCCTGAAAAAATCCAGTTAAAATCGAGCCGCCAATAAAAGCCATGTCCCAAAGATGTCGGTTTCGTCTGGATTTGAAACGGAATTCAAAGGCCACTCCGCGAAAAATAAGCGCGACCACCATCAGAATAATCGGCAGGTATAGCGCAGAAAGCACTGTTGAATACACCAGGGGAAATGCCGCAAACAGGCCTGCCCCACCCAGTACCATCCAGGTTTCATTGCCATCCCATACGGGAGCAACAGTATTCATCATCACGTCACGTTCTTGCTGCGTTTTAAAGAAAGGAAACAAGATGCCAATACCCAGGTCAAAGCCATCCAGCACCACATAAATCAGCACGCCGACAGCAATAATTACAATCCAGATAAAAGATAAATCAATCATTTGTCATTCTCCTGCTGATTGTCGAGCGGCTGACCATCCAGCTCTTCATCGGTACTGCCCAATGGACGATGCGAAGCCTGAATAACCCTTTCTTCACTATGCGGCACGAAATGAACAAATTCCGGACCCTTATGCATGATTCGGAGCATGTAATAAATGCCAATGCCAAAGACCACGCAATAGACCACGACAAAGATAATCAGGGTTAATCCCACCTGTTCTGCCGAAACTGGGGATAAGGCATCTTTCGTTCTCATCACGCCATAAACAACCCAAGGCTGACGCCCGACTTCGGTAGTAAACCAGCCTGCAAGCAAGGCAATAAAGCCCGATGGTCCCATCCACAAAGCAAAACGGTGGAACCCGGGGCTTTCATAGAAGCGACCTGTGCGTCTTAACCATAAACCGGTGAGGGCCAATAACAGCATCAGTACGCCTAGCCCCACCATAATCCGGAAGCTCCAGAATACGATGGTGGAATTTGGCCGGTCCTCAGGTGCAAATTCTTTCAAGCCCTGAACCTGACCATTCAGGGAGTGGGTTAAAATCAGGCTTCCCGCGTTTGGAATACCGATGGCGTACTTGGTTTCTTCTGCCTGCATATCTGGAATGCCAAATAAATACAGAGGCATACCTTCATTATGATTGGTTTCCCAGTGTCCTTCTATCGCGGCAATCTTTGCAGGCTGGTGTTTTAAGGTGTTGATTCCATGCAGGTCTCCAATCAAAACTTGTAAAGGCGTAAGCGCTAAAATCATCCATAAGGCCATGGAAAAAGAAGTTTTGACCAGTTCATCCCTGCGGCCTTTCAGCAAATGCCATGCTGCTGTCGCTGCGACCAGTAAGGCGGAAACCAGGAATGCGGCCATTGCCATATGTGCCAAGCGATATGGGAAAGAGGGATTAAATATAATGGCCAGCCAGTCTTGCGGAACAATAATGCCATTTTCAATGCTGAAACCTTGCGGGGTCTGCATCCAGCTGTTGGATGAAAGAATCCAGAACATGGAAATACATGTTCCGAGCGCAACCATAACCGTAGAAAAGAAGTGTGCATAAGGCCCCACCCGTCCCCAGCCAAACAGCATAATGCCCAGAAAGCCTGCTTCCAGAAAGAATGCCGTCAGCACCTCGTAGGCCAGCAGCGGTCCCGTTACACTGCCTGAAACCCGCGAGAATTCACTCCAGTTGGTACCAAACTGGTAACTCATGACGACGCCTGAAACCACGCCCATACCAAAGGCAATGGCAAATATTTTGACCCAAAATTTAAACAGGTCCTGATAGACCGGATTTTGGGTTCTGAGCCAGCGCCACTCTAAAACAGCCAGAAAACTTGCGAGACCAATGGAAATGGCGGGGAAAATAATATGAAACGATACAGTGAAAGCGAATTGAACTCGGGCCAGTTCAAGTGCGGTTAGTCCTAAATTCATAACATCACCTTTTTAATTCGTTGATGTGGTGATTAAGCACGTTGCGACTCAATAATATGCTGTTGTTGTTTTGACCTTATTCAGGATACGCCTAAATCTTAAGCAAAGTATGTTGATTTATTATTTCCTGGTTTTACAGCTGGCTTGAAATATGATTCATCAATGAATTGAAATGGCGGATATGACTAAGTCATTTTTAACAATAAATCTTGAGGGAGGTTTGCTTAATACTTGAACAATCAACTAAACAGGCGTAAAGTTGACTAAATTTAGTTACCCTAGCTAACTATTATGCTAAATCCACTTAACTTTCGTGCTTCGTTACTGCGCTGTGCACGTTTAATGAGCGATGAAATCAACATCATTTTACTTCCACATCAGCTAAATTATTCCTTGTGGCAGGTACTGTATGTCATACAGCTTAAGCAAGGCTGCACCTCTATCGACATTGCTGAATATCTGAATGTTTCCAAGCCTTCAATTGCAAAACGGATTCATGCCCTGATGCAACTGGAGGTTTTGGATCAGGTCGATACTGAAGACAAACGGCAAAAGAAACTGATCCTGAGCATTAAAGGCCAACAGCTTTTTGCCACATGCTCTCAAAAACTGGACCTGTTTGAACAACAGCTGCTATTGCCCTTGGATCAGGCTGCTCAAAATAGTACCTTAAGCACCCTTCATCAACTTATGCAACATCTGCAAGAGATGAAAGGGGGTCAGTCATGAGTGAACATACGCCCTTATGGAGCAAAAATTTCATTCTTGTCAGTGCCATTAACTTTCAGCTGGTCCTGACCTTTTATCTTCTGGTGGTGGTCATTGTCGGTTATGCCGTTGCTGAACTGGGAGCAACCACGGCTCAGGCAGGTCTGGTTTCAGGTTTGTTCATTGTCGGCACCCTTATTGGCCGTTTGCTTGTCGGTCAGTTTCTGCAACGTTTTGGCCAAAAGACCACCATGATTGTGGGTTTAATCGGATTTCTGATTTTTTCAGGATTCTATTTTATTCCCATGAATATCACTGCCTTGCTGGGAGTGCGCTTCATGCATGGGTTTATGATGGGCATGGCATCGACCGTATTGGGCACCATCATCGCACAGATTTTACCGCCGACCCGTCGTGGTGAAGGCATTGGCTACTATAGCATGAGCAGTACTCTGGGTACCGCGATTGGCCCGTTTCTGGCTATCTGGATGATGCTGCATGTCGGTTATAGTTCAATTTTTGCCTTATCGAGCCTTGTCGCAGTAAGCTGCCTGGTGGTGGCTTTGATGATTGAAGTGCCTAAGCTGCCGCAACACACCAAAACGGTTGAAACACAGGTCAATATCAAAAAACCAGGTTTCATTTCGCAGTTTATTGAAATAAAAGCCTTGCCAATTTCGATCATCATGTTGTTGACTTCAATCTGTTATTCCGGGGTTTTATCCTTTATTAACTTCTATGCCAAAGAAATTGATCTGGTTGAAACAGCTTCTTTCTTCTTCTTGATGTATGCGATTGCGATTTTATTTTCGCGTCCATTTACTGGTCCATTGATGGATCGTAAAAGTGAAAATATCATTATGTATCCCGCATTTATTATTATGGCATTGGCCTTGTATCTGCTCAGTCAGGCACATAGCCCGATGACCTTGTTGCTTTGTGCAGGCTTGCTGGGATTGGGTTATGGCAACATTCAGTCGGTTTGCCAGACTATTGCGGTGAAAAGTACCACACTGAACCGGATGGGCTTTGCCACCTCGACCTTCTTCATCTTCCTCGATGCAGGTCTTGGTTTTGGTCCCTACTTTATTGGTATGGCACTGGATTATATCGGTTATGCTCAGCTGTATATGTATAGCGCGATTGCAGCTTTGATCTGTATTGGTTTCTACTATGTGCTGCATGGACATAAAGTGAAAAGCAAAGCCGTTAACGCTGCTTAATCATTTTCCAATAGCATCGGAAAAAATTAAAACCGTTGGCGAATATGTGCAAAATCCCCTTTCATAAAGGGGATTTCAAACAATTATAAATTACTTGAACACTTTGAAACGCGTTGCATCATCTATATAAGCTTTTTCTTTGGCTTCGCCTTCGACTGAACCAAAGACCAGCTGGGCACGCAGTTTCCAGGCTGCCGGAATGTTCCATTCAGCATGGACCTGTTCATCGACGATCGGGTTATAGTGCTGAAGTGAAGCGCCTAATCCATCCGTATGTAAGGCTGTCCAGGTCGCGAACTGGGCAATCGCTGTTGAGTGCTCTGCCCAGATCGGGAAATTTTCTGCATAAGACGGGAACTGCTCTTGCAGATCTTTAATCACATCCATATCTTCAAAGAATAAAACGGTGCCCACACCTGCTGCAAAGCTGTCCATTTTGGCACTGGTTTTTGCCGCACTTTCTTCATCTTTGGCATAAGACTTGAGTTTTTCTTTGACTAAATCCCAAAATTTTTCATGCTCGGCATTAAACAGAATCACCGCACGTGAAGACTGCGAGTTAAAAGATGACGGACTCTGCTTAATGGCATGCTTAATCAAATCAGTTAAATACTCGGGACTTTGCTCTACATTTTTACCCACCGCATAAATGGTACGGCGTTTATTAATTAAATCTAAAAACTGATTCGACATTCAATGAAATCCTGTGGTATTTCTTCGGGAAGATTTGGAACACCATACCCTCACTGTTAATAAAATGTGAAATATCTACTTTTATAACAATATTCAGGTCAAAGTGTTGTGGTCTTACCATATGCAATCATAATTCTAATTACTAGTACATTTTATTGATAATTAAATTTTTAATCTTTTATATAGACACACTTAAATAGCTTAAGCTGATCTTTTTACAGTTAAAATTGGCATAAAAAATCCCCCAATATTTGGAGGATTATTATCGTATTTTAAACGGGTCTAAAATTTAGCATTCAACACATTTTGCGGCACTTTATGCTTCCAGAGATCACGCAGTGTTGGTAAATAGAATTTTTCACCAATTTCAACCAGTTCTGCATCAATCAGTGCATGAATTTCATGCATGAACAGATAATCCAGTTCTACAGTGGTTAATTTATGGTTATTTTTCGCAAATTCTTTACGCTTTTGCTGCGCAGTTTTGACCAGCTGGTCGGCATAATTTTTATTTTTAAATTGAGAAATTGCATTTAAACGCAATTCAATTACGCCCCAACCACTGAGTAATAATTTGAACAATTCAAAATCTTCACTGGTCGATTCCCAGGTCATTTCATCCAGATTTTCATCGCCAGGCAGAACCGGAAGCAATAATTCCATCACACTTGGAAAAATCTTTTTAAAATTCAAAATAAATTTAACAGGATGCTCACCCGGATAATCCTTAAATTGCACCTTTTTCTGAACATCTGTTAAATAAATATCGAACATTAAAAATTTTCCTAGATAGATTACTGTTTTTCAAGGTTTTATTTTTCACCTCGCAAAACTAATGCAAAATAATTGCAAAACAGTAATAAAAAACGAAATGCATTTTAGCAATTATGACAATTTATTCAACGCTAAATTAAGCGCTATAAAGCTCACCCATTTGGTCCATCCGTTCTTATTTCGATATCTCAATAAAAAATTAAGACAACACAATGAAACCTGGGCTGTATTTTTATATTGAGCATATGTGCAAAAAGTTTAATTAAAGTAAACCCTATTTCGGCCAGCGTTTTTAGCTTTGTATAAACGTTCATCTGCTATCTCTAAAGCAGTAATGAACTGAGATTCTGCATCTATTCGAGCTGCACCAAAACTTACGGTAGCTCTAATATTGTTAATAAAAAGTTGATCTTCAATTTTTTTGCGTAAGCGTTCAACTAAAGCTAATGAAGATTTTTCATCTGAACTTTGCAGCAATATAATAAATTCTTCTCCGCCATATCTGCCGACAATATCACCTTGCCGAATATTGGATCTGCATATATCCGCAATTGTGCACAAGATTGTGTCCCCTATGGTGTGTCCCCATGTATCATTTATAATCTTAAAATGATCAACATCACACATCACCAGATAAACTTCACCATGCTGCAAGTTTTTAAACAGGTCTCCTGTTTTTTCTAAAATACCATTACGGTTATACAGCTGCGTTAAAGGATCTTTCAATCTCTGTTCGTTAATGATACTAAACCTTTCTTTTACAGCTACAGCTGAAACGACAATTGCAAACCACAGGCTGAAGAGTATATTTACTGCAATCATCATCATCCACCACTTTGTTGTGGCTAAGGTGACCAGTTGCACATTTTGAAGATATACAATGACGATTAAAGTTCTGATAACAGCATAAGCAACCAAGAGAAAGTAGCTAAAGCATAAAAGTTTTTCCAGGAGGTCTGTTCTTTTCAATAAGGCATACACTTTCGGAAGTGCCAATGCCTCTAAGCATAGAATTGCAATATTAATTGTAACTATGCGTGGCCATAACTGCTCATCGATATACTTGAAATATAAAAGAAAAGACATAGCCACTATCATAAAAAGAGAAGCTGCAACCATATTTAACCTGGAATTGGCTTTTAACAGCATTCCATGTGTGACTGCCCAAGCCCCACCTAAATAGAAAAGTGCAAACCATGGTGCAGTCAGTTTCAATTGTACATTTGTCATCAGTGTCTGTGCAGCCAATGCTACTGATGGCAAAACACAGCTCAGACCCATCCACAATAAATATTTGGGAGCTTTAAACCATACATGTGCAACAATAAAGACTGCCCCAATGAGCATTAAGCAAATCGGGTAAACTAATAAAAAATACTGGGTATCTGGCAGGTTCACGGACTGAATGACACCTAGAGTTGTGTAGTTTTTATTCTAAATTGTTTAGCTAAAATTATTCAATAAATATTTATTTTTAATAATAAAAGCTGTATTTTTTTATCATTGCTGTGCTTGAGTCGTTCGTTAATTCACTATTTTTTCTAATTGCCGGGTAGCAATGCTCAGAAGTGTCCAATAATGAAATATGTAATAATCATTAAAATTGTGACTACCAGTATAGTCTGGTTATTTACTCTTCCCTTTTTCTATATGGCTTTAAAGGGTGAAAATCCTGATCGCTTTCGTGAACATCTAACTGATTTAACTAATTTAACAGTACTAAGCCCCACTCAATTATTCGACCAGTTTCTCTTCCCTGGCACGGTCTGGATTGCAATCTTAGTATTCTTAGCCATGAACATTGGCTGGCTAATAAATAAGAAAATTCATCCATATTTTATCTATTTAGGTTCATTTTGCGGAATAATCAATTCCATATTTGCTGTTACGCTTAGCTTATGGATTGGCTTAGGTCTACTTTTAATTCCAGGCATTTGGTTTGCGAGTTACTTAGTACGCTGGCATTTAACTTCTGAATCCAAAACAACAGATGCTTTGCTGAAATAAAAAACCCCTCAATAAACAAAGTGCGGAATTGCGATTCAAATAAAAAGCCCTAGTAGAAGTGATGGGAGTTTATATAAAGATTAAGCGAATGACTTATATCAAAATAACTCTTCATTTCTTATAAGAGATATTTAGTTAATTTTAGGACTATACGGAATAACGTGTGGGCAAGCTTGTATGAATCTTATGAAAAATATACGAGTAACAACGGGGGGTAATAATGTTTACGTCTATTTTATTAGGCTCTTTTTGCTTAATAGCTTTAAGTGCCTGCGGTGGAAAAAATGATTCTTCAGCACCACAAAATGAAAAAATAACGATAAAAGAGCAAGTCTTTCAGAAGTTAGAGGATGAAGGAAAATTACCAAAATTTGAAAGAACAGATTCAATTTTAGGGATTGATAAGGACCAAAATGGCATCCGTGATGATATTGACGCTCATATTGAACAAAAATATAAAGATGAACTTGAAAAAAAAGCGGTTCAACAATTTGCAAGGAATAGTCAGCAAAAAATGGCTGTTAATTTAGAGAATGAAGTTGAATTACAAGCATCATCTCATGAAGCTGATAGAGCAACGACTTGTGTTTATAAAACATTCAAAAGTAACCCGAATATAGACGCATCCGATGTAATTGATGAAATAGGAAATATGACTACAAATACCAAAAAACGCCTACAGGCTTATTACAAATATAGTGATGCTTTAGATGGTTTTGTGTTCACGATACCACAAAGAGATTACTGTGATGAATAAGAAAATTTATTTGAGTGCCATTTCTCTTTTAATGGTTGCATCTAGCATCACTAATGCTACAGACGATATAAATGATTTGTGCAACAAGTCTGATGTAACTATAGCCTATTTCAATGGTGTTCTTACGGATGAGAAAACAGCTCGTAAGAATCTTAATGAAATAGAAGAACGCTATAGTGACCAAATGGCTATACGGAATATTCTTAAAACTTAAATTCCACTACTTATTCCGCATAGCCAATTTTAGGAATACTTAAAAATGAAGAAATTAGAAATCATTTTTTCAGTAATTTTAATCCTGGTTATTTTATATGGCATCCAATGGATGTTTCATGGTTTTCCAGCAGGAAATTAGCAATTTCCCCTCCAGTATTCATCCTGATTCGGGATGAATAATCGTTTTAATACTTTACATTAAATCAATGCCGAAATGGCGCAAAATCACAGCCCAGACAAGAAAAATAAGGATAGTCATTATGCAACAGATGGCTAGAGACAGCCAAAATCCATAACGCTGATAAAGTATCGGAAATGCTAAAAACATAGGTAAGGTTGGTACTACATACCAAAAGGTATACCAAGCATGATTGGAAATTTTCTGGGGATCCTGATTCTCAATTTTCATCCATATCAGCACAAGTACCGTGACAATAGGCAAGGCGGCAATCAACCCTCCTAGACGGTCACTACGTTTAGCAACTTCTGAAATTAGTATGACCATCCCAGCAGTTATAGCATATTTAGCAATAAGCCAAACCATATGCATTTCCTTTAGCAAATAAAAAACTTTTTATAGGTGCTTTCAATCATCTACACGCTTTATTCGACCTATAAATTGCTCAATAGACAAGAAATTTATCCTTCTTTTCCTCTATGTCCCATGCTTTGAGTGGCAAAAAGTATAGGGCAATTAGAGGAACTGTTTTTCACGCATTTATTTTGGGTTATTTCTTTCGTTATGGATAGACAATAATCATCATTCTGATCATCTATTTAAATTGCCTCAGGATCAAAAAAAAATTTAGCTGTAGACTTAAAATCATGGCTCTGGGAAGTCAACCAAGTCTCACAAAAGTGTAAGACCTTTTCATAAATTAAACAGTGATATTTTGTGCCTTGATTGGTTCCTCTATTTCTCGTAAGTTATTGGCTTTTTTTTTATTTTTCTTTCTTTTTTAACTTTCTAAAAATAATACCTAGCCGCCACCCTGCCCCAATCAAAGTGAATAATTTCATCTTTTACCTCAACCGATTAGAAATCCAAGCATATATGGCTCAAACTTATACCGATTGCACTCTAAGCCCAGTTCGATAGCTTGTGTATGTTAGGTAAATTTCTGTGGATTAAATAAAGCCTACCTTTCGTTGGGCTTCTACTTTCTGGCTATTCACTATAAATCTGTACTGACAAACACACTTTCAATAAAAGCATCTGCTTCATGATCATCCAGTACTTCAATGTTTACGTCTAAATGAATAACTTCAGCCCCCGTCTTTTCTTTAAATTCTGCAAATTTTTGGCTCAGAAACTCTTGAATTTCATCTTCAAGCTTGGTTCTTGCAATGCGATATTCTTTTAGTGCTTCTTTCACAGACACCCCCATGGGCTTTTAATTGTGCAATTAATTTAACATAAAGATGAAAAAAGCCCACCATTTGGCAAGCGTTTAAATCAAAATATCAAGCATAATCAATAGGCTTCTTTCATAAATTCTCTTTATTTCCTCCTATGGAAGAAAACAAAGAGGATGTGCACAATTATGAAAGAAGTCTAATCATCGGCAGTTAATTTCTTCCTATATTGTACGGATATCTACCCTGGAAAAAACCACAGATGAGCAATTGATGATAGCTGTTCTCGCCTTTAGATGCCTATTTCACATTAGGAGACACCATATTTTCCGGAACCACCACAGCATCGAACTGTTCCGCAGTAACCAGATTCAATTCGACCGCGACCTGTTTTAAGGTTTTGCCTTCCTTATAAGCTGTTTTTGCAACTTTCGCAGCATTTTCATAACCAATCACCGGATTTAAAGCGGTGACTAGCATGAGTGAGTTATGCAGGAAATGATCTATCTTTTCCCGGTTTGGCTCAATGCCAACGGCGCAATGATCATTGAAGCTGTTACATGCATCGCCCAACAGTTGAATCGATTGCAACAGGTTAAAGGCAATGACCGGCATAAACACATTCAGTTCAAAGTTGCCCGAAGCTCCAGCGACATTAATAGTCGTGTCATTCCCCAGCACCTGTGCCACCACCATGGTCATGGCTTCACTTTGGGTCGGATTGACCTTGCCCGGCATAATGCTTGAACCCGGCTCATTTTCAGGAATACGGATTTCGCCAAACCCACAGCGCGGACCACTTGCCAGCCAGCGAATATCATTGGCAATTTTATTTAAACTTGCTGCCAACGTTTTTAAGGCTCCAGAGGCAAATACTGCAGCGTCCCGGGCCGCCAAAGCTTCGAATTTATTCGGAGCCGTCACAAATGGCAAACCGGTTAAATTGGCCAGTTGTACTGCTGCTTTAACCGCATATTCAGGATGAGCATTTAAACCGGTTCCAACTGCTGTTCCCCCCAAAGGCAATTCATACAAACCCAGTAAGGCATAATGCAGACGTTTTAAGGCATTATCCAGTTGTGATACATAGCCACTAAATTCCTGACCCAGCGTTAAGGGCGTTGCATCCTGTAAATGGGTACGGCCAATTTTCACAATATCTGAAAATGCTTTAGATTTAGCCTCTAGAGTATCGCGTAAACGTTGTACCGCAGGAATCAGCAGTTCATTGATTTGCAGGCTTGCAGCCACATGAATGGCCGTTGGAAAAGAGTCATTGGTCGATTGCGCACGATTGACATGATCATTGGGATGAACCGGCTTTTGCGCCCCCAAAGGATTACCCAGTTTCTGGTTGGCAATATTGGCAATCACTTCATTGCAGTTCATATTACTTTGCGTACCCGAACCGGTTTGCCAAACCACCAGTGGAAACTGGCTATCCCACTTCCCGGCAATGACTTCTTCTGCAGCATTGACGATATAATGTGACAATTCATGAGGAATTTGATCTAACTCGGCATTGGTAATAGCTGCCGCTTTTTTGACTAAGCCCATCGCCCGAATCATCGGTCGGGGTAAACGTTCCTGGCCAATTTTAAAGTTTTGCAAACTGCGCTGTGTTTGCGCACCCCACATTGCTTCGCTTGGAACCTCTACCTCACCCATGGTGTCGTGTTCAATACGTGTTTGCATGCTCTACCTCATATCCCTGTCGTTTTATTCATTCAGCCAATTGATTAGTTTTGACATATTTAATGATCTTAATCAAACATCTTGTAATTGTAAATAATTATTATTTACATATACTTTTTAAGCTTCATACCTTTTTAATTTCCTTTTAGCGTTTGCTGATAAAAACGCCAGGCATCTTCAATCATTTGGGTAATGCTGCGTTTAGGTTGCCATTTTAAAATTTCATGGGCCTTGCTTGAAGTCGCCCCCACCTGATCGAGTTCAGCATAAGTATAAAACGGTGCATCTATGGTCTTGATTTCAGTCCGGGTGACTTTGGACACTTCACTGAGTAAGGCGCGGATGGACATATTTTGTCCTGCAATATTAAAAGCATTACAGGTATAAGGTTGGGTTCTTAACCACTGCAAGGTTGCGAAAATGGCATCACAACAGTCCAATACATGCAAAAAGCTGCGTTCAACGGTACGATCCAGGGTCTGGGCTTGCTGTCGCAGTTCAATATAATCACGTTTTCTCGCTGCAACCTGTAAAGCCAGTGGAATAATGTTTTTCGGCAATGGTGTAACAAACTCCCCGAGTACGGCATGTTCAAAGGCTCCGGCAATGTTGCATAATCTTAAAATGGCAATTTTCCATTCATTGTCGGTCAGTGCGGTATCGCGGATGATTTCTTCCGTCATTTGTTGAGATTTGATATAGGGATTTGGATAGGAATAATTAAATGGCGTATCTTCGGTCAGAATTAAGCTGGACTGGCCGTAGACCGCCAGACTGGATAAATGAATCAGGCTGCGAATGCCTGTACGCTGCATGGAACGCAGCAAACTCATAATACAACTGACATTATCGTTATAATATTCCAGCGGTTTCAGCGCAGATTCTTCTATCGATTTGAAACCGGCGGTATGAATGACGGCTTCTACGGAATATTGTTCAAAAACTTTGTTTAAAGCCGGCGTATTGCGGATGTCAATTTTGACAAAAGGCACATACATGCCGGAAATGTATTCAAGTCGTTCCAGAGTTTGTAAAGTTGCATTGGATAAATTGTCGACAATGATGACTTCTTGTCCATGAGCCATCAGGCTTAACGCAATATGTGAGCCTATAAAGCCTAAACCACCAGTCACTAAAATCATTGTTTAGATACTCCTTATAATAATCAGTACCTTGCAATTTATTGGTGAAATTTTGGTATTCACAACAACTTATCTACAGATATTAAAAGCAAAAAACCGACTCAAAATTCTCTTGCGTCGGCTAATCTGCAAGAGCACTATATCGCCATTTTAAAGGTTTGGAATAATGCATGTGTTACAGTTATGGCTATGAAATGTATTTTATTTACGACAAGAAATAACCACCTAATTATCTTGTAAAAGACCGAACCACCATTGTAAACAGCTGAAAGAAATAAAAATGAAAACATGGATGTACTTTTATATCGAGTACACGGTAAATAATGGGGAATTTTTTGCAAGGAACATGGTTGGGCTTTGGGACTGAAAAGTAATTTTAGGGTTTTGAGCAAGGTGTGGAGTTAAGTAGATTTAAAACTATCACATTTAGTTTTATTGTAAGCTTATCAATAGCATTTACCTTTCTAATGGTTACGTTTTGCATATTTGTATATTCAGGACCTCATACTATAAAAGATGCTCTAAACACTACTGGTAGTTATTTTGGAGCGGCTGCCACATTGGGTGCATCTTTTATTGCAGCCTATCTTTTGAATGACTGGCGAGAAGAAGTAGATTTTCAATCAGCTAAAGATTTTGCATTTCCAATATTAGAACTTTTAGTTTCAATCAGATTTGAGCTGAGATGGTTACTAGAAATACTGATCAATTTAAGACATGTAGAAAATTTCGCTTTTTGAATACCAGTTATATTAATTATGTATGCTTTAGCCCTAAAAAAGATATTTTTAAACCAGCTCCAAATATCAAACACTTAAACAAATGTAGTTTTTAAAAAAAATATAGATATTTACGAAGAATAGGAATCCCTAGAGAATCATATTGGTCAAATCAGAGTTGATATTGCCAAGATCCTCAGAAAATATGAATTATTATGATAAATTTATTTAAATTAGCAACTTATAAAAAAATAAAACATATCAGAAACCCTATCAAACTTATGAAAGCTTAGGAATAATAAAACCTGTAGATATGATTTATAACTTAAAATCAAAACTTTCTATTGAAGTTGATGTTTATACTTTCATTCAATCCAATAAAAAAATTACTCAATATAAAAACCTTGAGGAAATGATCCAAGAAACAGTAGAAATTATTAATAAAATTGAAACATTCCTTTTAGCAAATCATTTAACAATAAAAGATTAATTATAGACCTCAATTGAGAAATTTAATAACACCAATGCAGATTCTTAATCCTTACTAATCCAGTTTAAGAGTTGATGTCAATATATTTCCTATTAGACATAAGCACTACCCTGCATAATATAAAATACCAAGTTTTGGTGATATTCAAATCATAATATTCTCTATTAAATCAAACAACTATTTAATTAGTTAGATTAAATATTCTTTATTTTATTTTTAAGGCAATATTATGTTCGGTTCAAAACGCAATTTTCTCGCAATCTTAATGATTCTATCTCCTTTTGTATCTGTTTCAGCATTGGCAATGCCCATTCTCCACAATCTGGATTTTCCAACTGAATCCACAAATATAAAGACTGAAAATTCCAAAAACAGTAATAATGAATTCAAACAAACGGATGTTAAAAAATCTAAATAAGCAAGAAGAAGGCATTTCAGATTGGTGGAAATGCCTTCTTAACAGCTCACTTAAGGGCTTGTTCTTTTTCAGGATGGGCGACTAACCCATGCCGCTGTCTTTGCTATTTTGCTTTTGATATCTGTATTTGGAATATTCCAATGTTGATTCAATGTGATAAACCGCTCCAAATCAAGCTGCTCTGTTCTAAGGAAATTCAGCATTTCCGTAGACATATCCAGTTTTCGCGCTAACCATTGCCATTTTAAAATCGGCTGAAGTAATTTTAGTGAAATAAAGTGGCGCGGCGCCTTGACCTGCAGATGCTGTGCAATTATCTGAATCAATTCCGGAAAGGAAACTTGCTCTGGATTTGCCACTAGAATTTCCTGCTGATGCGTACGTGGATCTTGGGCAGCATGAATTATAGCCTCAACCAACATCGTCACCGAAACTAATGGTAACGAGTGCTGCCGCGTTCCAGGAATAGCCGTCATTTTTCCTTGTTTCACTTGCCGGATTAGATGTGCAATCGGTTGATGAGATGGAATCTCTCCGGTTGTTTCATCACCAATAACAGTGGCTGGGTGGATAACTGTCCATGGGATATTATGCTGATTGGCATGTTTAATCCAAGTGAAATGCCCTTGTATTTTAGACGCTTCATACGCCCCCAATCTGGCATAGACCTGTGGCCAATCAGTCTGCCCAATATGCTCGCGATAAATACCCGCTGCCTGTAAGTGCGCATCCAAAGTCAGCATATAGCCTGACAGATGTACTGCCCGTTCTAATTGACAATGCCTGCTGACACAGGCCAGCAATCGTTCAAGCCCATCAACATTGACTGCCTTAGCCTGCTGCATCGTTAAGTGCCATGCAAATAAGGCGCTGGTATTATAAAGATAATTGACCGTTTTGAGCTGCAGCCAGTCCTGCTTAGACAGCCCTAAGTTGGGCAGGGTAATATCGCCCTGAATGAAATTTAACTGTTGATGTATAATGCTCTGCTGTGTCAGCCATTGCTGAAGCTGTGGGGCTTGCTGATCGAGATTGCGGCATAAGGCAAATACCTGAACATTATCTCTAAGCAGGCGTGCTATGAGAAATTTACCGATAAAGCCTGTTGCGCCTACTACGAGGGCTGTCTGATTTGAAATGTGCATAAATGTGTAATCAGTCGAATTTTCATACTTAAGCTAAAGTATGGAGTACACTCTATGGTCAAGCAGTTTTTAAAAAATTAATCCTAAAGGGACTTTACACATGCTGATTGGTGAATTATCACAACAGATGAATATGAGCCGGGATACCATCCGTTTTTATGAAAAAATGCAGCTGATCCACCCTCTGGTTCGCAATAACGGCTATAAGGATTATCCTGAACAAACGCTGCAGCAGCTGCAGCTAATACAGGTTGCGAAAAATCTGGGATTTACTCTTGCTGAGATTAGGCAGATTATCCATTTGGCGAATGAAAGTGAAATTCCTGCCGAACAGTTTCAAGCAATTCTGCAGGATAAGCTCAATACAGTTCGGGAGAAGATTGAGCAATTGCAGCAGATGCAGACGATGCTGGAAAACCTGATGGAGAGAGAACCTTGCCCATTCAAAAAAGGCTGTGATGTGATTTACGATTCACTTTGATGATTGATTAAAAGATCATTTATAAAAGAACGGCTGTGTTTCACAAATCTATCGCTAAGGGCTTATTCAGCAATATAATTCTCAAATGAATAAGCCTACGCCTAAAATCTTTCGTACCTCTAACTGGCAAATGTACAATCAATCTCTGATGAATCGAGGAAATCTCTCGATCTGGTTTGATGCCAATACTCAATGGTAGGTACAAGTAAAAGATAAACACGGACAAAATCAAACCTATTCCGATGCGGGTAGGCTATTTAAGGCTGTCTTATAATTAAGTCTCTATTTCGACTCTCTTTACGAATGGTCACTTCACTGGCTCTGTTCAGAGCCTCATTAAACTGTGTCGATTAGATTGGACAGCACCAGACTACACGACCAAAAATGGATATGCTGGCTTAATTCCCTGCTCAAGATTAGCCTTACCTGTTTTAAGCTCTAGTCGCTTGATTGATGCCCAGTGCTCACATTCTTTTGCTGTATCACTGGTTACTGAGTATCGTTTGTTTTCAGAAGTGACCGAGATACGCCAACCTGCCCCACGTTGTATGGGTTTCAGAAGTTTCATTTTTCTTGTGCAGATTGGCTTTTATTCTATGGATAATACAGTAAAAGGAAATACAGGTAATTTCGTGCAGATAAAAACCAGGTTTTATGACTTTTAATTTTCATTCACCAAAATAACATATTGTTTTTAAAAAATTATTTTTAAAATAATTTTAACATCCGGTGCTGAATTCTTTAGATACCCTCTAAAATCATTGTATACTACCCTTTTCTTATGAAGTTTGGATGCTTCAATATTGGATTGGGCATTCTTCAAGTGAATTTCGATGAGTACCTTATTACTAATTACCTCCGCGCCGACCTCGATCTATGCCTGGCATGCCTTGGGTCTAGCTCAGGCCTTGCACGCTCAAAACCGGGCATTTCGCGTATTTTTTTATCAGGACGGTGTCGCTGTAGCGAATGCCTTGCAATGGGTTCCAGACGATCAGCGTAACCTGTCTGAAGAATGGCAAAAACTGGCAATTCGCTTACCGGTATGTGTGAGTGCTGCTTTGGCGCGTGGTATTAGCGATGAGGAAAATGCCAAACGACATCAAATTAGCCAACACAATCTTGCGCAAGGCTTTGAACTGGTTGGTCTGGGTGAACTTGCCGATGCAGTGCAATCCACACAACGTCTGATTCAATTCTAAGACGATATTTTTTGGTATTTGTGGCTTTTAAAAGGTAAATTGTGTGAAATCTGTACTCGTTATTCTGACCCAAGCCAATCTGGCCAATCTGCAGGTGCATGAAAGCCTGTCTGCCACCATGGTACTGGCAACTTTTGGCTGTGAAGTGAAAGTTTTACTGCAAGATGCCGCCTTAAGTTTACTCAATGCCGAACTGCAATTCGAGCAGCTTAAACATGCCTTTAAAGTGGCATCCAACATGGTCGATAGCTTTGAATTTTATGACCTTAGCCCGATTTTGGTCGAAAACAGACATCAACATTCACACTTTGTAGCCAATGCTCAACAGGAGATTGAATTTGTTGAGTTAAATCCTGATTTCATTCAAAGTTTTGATTTTGTGCTGTACTGGTAAAGTTGAAGAGTTAACTGATTATGTCGAATAAAAGCTTATATTTGGTGCAAAGTACTTTTTCAGCGACCCCGAATGTTTTGAGCAAATTGCAACAGCTTTACAGCCCTGAAGATACGGTTGTGATGATGGGTGAATCGGTCTTGCAACTACAGCATCCTTTTCTGCAAGCATTGAACAAGGTCTATGTACTGGACACCGATGCGGAAATTCTGGCAGGACAAACCACCGAAAATTTAAAGCTGATTTCTTATGCAGAATTTGCAGATCTCTGCCTGGACCATAGCCGCTGTATTCGCTTGAACTAATTTGAGATTAATGATGAATTTAGAACTCGATCAAGATGGTCACCTCGTCGATTACACTATTTGGAATGAAGCAGTAGCTCAAGAATTAGCCAATACTCTGGAGCTGCACCTTACAGCGTGGCATTTTGAGGTTTTGCATGCGGTACGCCAGTTTTACCAACAGTTTGGGCATTCACCGGCAACCCGCCCGCTGATCAAGTTCCTGATGAAAACTGTCAGTGCCGAGATTAATAATGCGGTTTTGCAAGAGCAATTTAATACCGGTCTGGTGGCACGCCATTTAAGCCGTCTGGCCGGTATTCCGAAACCGCCGAATTGCCTATAAGTTCTGAAGCTCAAGATTCAGGACGATATTTTGTGCCGTTCCAGATAGTCGTAATAATCTTGCGTCAATTCGGCTTTAACCTGCTTGGCATATAGGGTTTCATGACATTCAGAACACACCAGTCGCGGGGTAATTTTATGACCACAGCTTTTATGCATATATTGCATGGGCTGTCCTAAACCTTCATTCATCCACTGATCTGCCCAATGCGCCATAGACATTAAAATTGGATAAAGCGCCAAACCTTTTTCAGTAAGATGATATTCGTAGCGTTCTTGACGCTCTACATAAGGCATTTTTTTCAATATGCCATGTTCGACCAGACGCTTTAAACGTTCCGACAATACATGCCGGGTGATGCCTAAATTCTGTTGAAAGGATTCAAAACGGCGTGTGCCCAAAAAGGCATTGCGCAAAATCAATAATGTCCAGCGATCACCAATCACCGATAAAGTTCTGGCAATTGAACACGGTTGCGTTCCAATCTCATCCCATTTCATAAAAAATCATCAACAAAACTTAGCTCAGAAAAGTTACCGTATTCCTGTAAAGATGAAAAGACGTGTAATCTGAATCTGCATAAAGTTTAGTTCAAATTTGCAGATTTAATCTGTAGCCAGAGCATATTTTTAGCGTCCTTTACTTACCAAACATTTTGTTTAAAATTTTGTTTAAAAATGAATTTCATCCTGATTTTCTTCAATAATTTTTAACCATGCCCGCGTAGCTGGATTCATGGCAACAGTGGTATTCCAGGCCATGCTCAGCGTCCAGTTCAGACAAGGGCTTTCCAGCAGGCTGATGTTATATTTTTCCTGATCCAGCTGTTCACAATAAATTTTGGGTAATAAAGCAATCCCGACATCCGACTCGACCATTTTGGCAATAAAGTCCCATTGGCTACTTTTGCAGACCACATGCGGTTCAAAACCGACGTAATTCGCTGCCTGAATAATCACATTGTTTAAACTGAAGGAATCATCATAAAGTAAAAAAGACTCTTCTTTTAATTCAATCAATTTTACGGTTTGTCGGTCCTTCCAATGGGTTTTTTTTCGAGAAAGCAGACATAAGGGCGAATCCATAATCGGAATACCACTCAGCACAGGTTTTAAATGCCCCAGTAAAATGCCCACATCGACTTTTTTCGCCAAAATGGCCTCTTCAATTGCAGCAGCACCGACTTCCAGAAAACTTAATTCGATATGTGGATATTGCTTGTGAAACTTGGCAATTAAACTACTCAGTAAAACTGAACCTAATGGCGGTAAACCCAAGGTTAATTTGCCCTGTTTGAGCTGGCGGATTTTAGCCACGGTTTCAAAAATACGCTGCTGCTGTTCCAGTATGATCAAAGCATGCTGATACACCTGTTCACCGGTATATGTTAAGGCAACCTCACGCTTACGCCCGGCATCTCCCTTATGAAATAAAGCCACGCCAATTTCCTGTTCCAAGTGATGTATGGCCTTACTGATGGTGGGTTGGGTCAGGCACATCTCCTCAGCTGTTCTGGTAAAACTTTGCAATTGCACAATTTTAACGAACATGGTCAGACTCTTGATATCCACCTATTATTCCATTTAAGCATAATCTTTTTTTTATTATTCATAATATGAGCACAGGGTCAAATTTAAAATAACTTCAAGTTTTTATATTTGCTGATTATGTCTACTTCCTCACGATCTTCTAAACCAATTTATATTGCCCAGGTTGTGCTACAGCTCAGCCTGCTGATCCTCATCTGGTGGCTTTCCTCACTCATTCAACAAGCGCTTGATTTACCGGTTTCTGCTGGGGTTATTGGCCTGTTACTGGTGTTCATGGCTTTGCTGAGCGGCCTGTTTAAACTGCAATGGATTAAAACCGGTTCAGATTTTATCCTGGGTGAACTGGTGCTGTTATTTATTCCCTGTGTGGTTGGCATCATTAAATATAAAGACCTGCTTTTAACTCAAGGCTGGCAACTGATTTTATCGGTGGTCATCGGCACTTTCTGCGTGATGCTAGCTACCGCCTATAGCGTATATTTCGGCTTTAAACTGGAAGCCCGTTTAAAGCATAAATCACAATCCCGACACCTGTTAGAACAGGGGAAATAACATGAACCTGACTGCGCTTATATGTTTTATCGGGACACTCATCTGTTATGTACTGGCTAAAAAACTGCATAAAAAATATCCCTACATGCTGTTGGCACCGGGTATTTTTGTGCCCTTTATCCTGATGATATTGATGCTGGCCTTCAATATTTCCTACGACACCTACATACTGGAAAATCAGTGGCTGATCTGGATGTTGGGACCTGCGACCATTGCCTTTGCCATTCCGATTTATGAATATCGTCAAGTGATTAAGGCACATGCATTGTCGATTGGTTTAGGCATTGTGGTGGGCATGATTGTCGGGGTGATCAGCGCATTTTATCTGGCAAGAGTATTTCATTTTGACCAGGCCACGTCTTACAGTTTAATGGCCCGTTCCATTTCGACGCCCTTTGCCATGGAACTTACTTCCCATATAGGCGGTTCGGTTGAACTGGTGATTTTATTTACCATGATTACCGGAATTGCCGGCGTAGCAATGGGCGATCTGCTTCTACTGGCACTTAAACTCAATTCACGTTTTGCCCAGGGTGCATCTTTTGGTAATGCAGCGCATGGCTTCGGGACCAGTAAAGCGTTTATGCGTCATCGTGAGGAAGGCATGGTCGCATGCTTGACCATGGTGCTTTCAGGCGTGTTTATGGTGCTGCTGGGACCCGCAATTGTTTCCATGGTCGTCACTTATTTATAAATAACAATGCCCATGATACGGAAGTGATGCTGTCGAGATGATCAGGCTGCTCACTTCCCATTTTAAAATCATGTGATGGTTAAATAAAAACTCGCTACAACGAAGCCCAAAAGACTCACCGCCTCGCAAATTTCAATACTCGCCCCTACCGTATCACCTGTAATACCGCCAATACGCTGGATAAATTTGTGTCTTAAATACAGCAGGCTAGCTGTCATCACTATGGCACTCATGATGCCAGCCCATCCCCAATATACCGATGCAAGCAAACATAATGCACATACAATAAGGGCGGCAGTTTTCGGAATACATTCTGCAATTGCAGACCCTAAACCTTTTTCGCGCACATAATGGGTGGTTAAAAATAAAAATAACGGCGCTAAACGACCCAATAGCGGAAATAAAATCAGGGCTGAATATAAGTGCTGCTGCAATAATACATACAGCGCAGACCATTTCAGCAGGCACAGAATAATCAAGCTGAGCACGCCAATGGGTCCGCAGCTTGGATCTTTCATAATGCTTAAAGTACGTTCAGGATCACCAAAACCGCCAACCCAGGCATCGGCCGTATCTGCCAGGCCATCCAGATGCAATCCGCCTGTCAGCCAGATCCACAGTACTAAAATTAAGCTGCTTAATAAAATGACGGGAATCGCCTGTAAAAGATGGGCAAGTGCAAATAAAATCAGTCCAATTATCAGTCCAATTACAGGATAAAACAGCAAAGATTGAGCATTTTGCTGTTTGCTCGGCATCTGTTTTAATTGAACCGGAAATGTGGTTAAAAATTGCAGCGCAATAAAAAATGGCGTCATGCTGATTGCTCCACATATTCAATGCTTAAATCATCATGCAGAATAAAATGATTGAATTGCCCAAGTTCAGCAGACATTTTTAAAATATTGTCCAGTGGCTGTTTTAAAGCCAGACATTTTAACAGTTTAATCACTCCGCCATGCGTGACCACTATTGCATGTGCAAACTTGTTTTGTTGCATGGAACCTTGAATCTGTCGCATTGCATTTAAAACACGCTGCTGAAACTGCTGCATGGTTTCTGCATTAGGGGGACTAAATCGAGTTGGCGTTTCCCAGAACTGCGCCAATGCCTCCGGCTGCTTTTCATAGATCTCTTGCGTAGCAACCCCTTCCCAATCGCCAAAATGCATTTCCTGCAAATTTCGATCCAGTATGATTTCAAGCTTTAAATTGCTGGCAATTTCATCTGCAAATAAAGCGCAGCGCTGCAAATGCGAACTAAACACAATATCCCAAGGGTTAAGTGAATTATTTTTTAAGAACTGATCTACCGTGTGGCGCATTTGTTGCCAGCCTGAATCCGTCAGGGCATCATCAGTCGAGCCACGCAAAGTATGGCTCAGCTCGGTTTCACCATGACGCAGTAGATCAATCCTGTACATCTTAAATCACCTTTAAATCCAGGCAGATTAAACTTTTTCACCCGTCACGGCAGCTTCAGCAAAAGTCGCCATATTGTTATGCAGGCTGCATGCTAACTTGATGATTCCTAAAGCTGCCCCGGCACCACTGCCTTCGCCTAAACGTAAATTCAGCTTCAGCAACGGATTGGCATTCAGTTCCTGCAATAAACGCTGATGCCCATATTCAGCCGATTGGTGACCAAACAGCATCCATTCACGTACGGCCGGATTTAAGCGTACGGCTACCAATGCAGATGCCGTAGTAATAAAGCCATCGACCACCATAGGCAAACCCAGCTGTGCGCAGCGAATATAAGCACCGACCATTGCAGCCACTTCCAGGCCACCCACGGCGCACAAGGCTTTAAATGCATCATCGCCTACATATTCTTTGTGCAATGCTATCGCCTGGTTAATGACATTTTTTTTGTGATTGAGCTGTTCTTCACGAATGCCGGTACCCACGCCGGTCAATTGCTCGGCAGGCTCATTCAGCAAGAAACAGGCAACGGCTGAAGCAGAACAGGTATTGCCAATGCCCATTTCCCCAGCCACATAAACAGAAGCCCCAGACGCAACGGCTTGTTCTACACTTTTTGCCCCCAGCAGCATGGCTTCAGCACATTGCGCTTCGGTCATGGCCGGTTGTTTAGCGAAGTTGGCAGTACCCGGCATAATACAATGTCGTTCTACTCCTGCATATTCATAGGCATCTCCGACAGAACCACAGTCAATGACTTGCAGTTTGGCATTGTATTCTTTGGCAATCACGCTAATGCACGCACCACCACCGGTAAAATTTTGCAACATCTGCCGGGTTACCGCTTGCGGATAGGCGGAAATGTTTTCTTCCATCACCCCATGGTCACCGGCAAAAATAGTAATCCACGGTTTATCAATGTTCGGGCGCGGAGTGTTTTGCAAACTGGCCAGTTGAATCGCAACATTTTCCAGTTCGGAAAGTGAACCGGTCGGTTTGGTGAGCTGTAATTGACGCTCTGCAGCCTGTAGTCTGGCTTCTGCACTTGGCGTTTTACACGCATCTAACCACCAGTTCATTATTTCTCTCCTTTTAAAATCATTGGGAAACCTGCGACGCAAAACATCACTTTATCGGCAATCTGCCCCAACTGCTGATGCAACCGTCCGGATTCATCTACAAACTTGCGGCTGATCTCACCCATGGGAACGACGCCCAATCCGGTTTCATTGCTTACCAGAATGATTTGTGATTGTAAGCCTGGCAGCACATCGAGTAATTTTTGACATTCGGTGGCTTGCAGAGTTTTATCTTCATGCATCAATAGATTGCTCATCCATAGGGTCAGGCAATCGACTAAAATTAGCTGATTCGGTGCATCAATTTTCTGCAATCGTTCTGCCAGTAAGTAAGGTTCTTCTATCAGCTGCCAATCGGCAGGACGCTGCATCTGATGATGGGCAATTCGCTGCTGCATTTCTATGTCTAAAGCCTGGGCCGTTGCAATGTAAGTTACAGCCAGGCCTGAATCTTGGGCAGTTTGTTCTGCTAGACGACTTTTGCCAGAACGGGCGCCGCCTAAAATGAGTTGGATCATGCATCACCCAAAATAAATTGATGGTACGGTGTTAATGGTCCCTGCAACGTTTGTGCATGATAGGTTCCAAAGATTAATTGCCGGTTCTGAAATTCAAATTGCTGCTGTGAAATATGTTGAATACGCTCAAAGACTGCATCACTATTGATAGTATCTTTATATAAACCCAAAGTGATATGCGGACAATATTGTAAGGGTGCAACCTCTTCTGAACAGGCATATAACTGTTGACGGATCTCGGCTAGGCTTCCTTCAATATCCTCAATTTCAATAAAAAGTACACTTTCAAAACTATTTAAGCGTCCAGACTTCAGTTTAAATGAAGATCTTCGTTGTGGCCTTAAAATTTCAATCTGCTGCTGTAATTGCTGATGGCTAAAATCGTCATCCCAAGTCTGTGGGTGGGCAGTCAAAAATCCGCAAATAAATAAGGTGATATGAAACTGGCGTGTATTTGGCGCGTACAGCAAGTCGGAAAAGTGCTGACGCAAATCATGTAAATAATGCAGCAATTCGGGCTGCTGTATTTCCAGATACCAGAGTGAATAATCCGTGCGCCCTTTATGCCACTCAGGATAGTCCTGTGCAAGCGTAGGCACCACCGGCATAGAAGGCTTCAAAAACACGTGAAATTCACATTAAATTCAATTACGTTATTTAACCATGAATTTGATGCAATTGATTAAAGTATTGGTTTAACAATATTCAGCCGGTACTGAAATTTATTCAGCTCTTTCAGCACCTCCTTGTGCGAACGGCTATTTTTTATAGACAATAACCCTGTCTACTCCTCTCCTCAAGATGGGACTGATAAGTTTTTAGCCATCTGTTATATCCTTATGATTCAATGATATTTTTCTTTTCCTGCAGCATGACTTTCATTGAAAAATAAATCGTTAAACCCAGCATTAAGCACAGCAAAAAATAATAGGGATAACTCTTGTGCCACTGATACAAGCCGGTGCTTACTATTGGGCCTAAAACAAAACTTAAGGCTTGGGTTGCGGTACACCAGCTGGCAACCTTGGCTTGCAGGGTTTTAGATGCATTTTGTGCCGCTCCGGTGGTAAAAGCAGGAATTAGGCAGGCCACTGCAATTCCATAAAGAATATAACTGTACTGAAAAATACGGATATGCTCGGTCAGTACAGAAATGAGCAGCCCTGCGGTCATGCACAGCAGGCCCACCCATAACAGGCAATAAACGGACCATTGCAGATATTTAGAAATCAGGCTTTGCATAATCACTAAGGCAATGCCCACAATTAAAGAACCCTGGGAAAAGTACACGGCACTTTGTGCAATGCTCATGTGAAAATGATCCTGGATATAAAAACCAGCCGTCAGATTCACTGTCACAATTGCCAGATAGAGACTAAAACCAAGCAGCAACCAGGCAAAACATTGCTGCATGGAAAAGTCCAGATCGAGACGGGTTTCAATAAGCTCAGGATCCTGTCTTGAAGATTGTAATGAGCTGTTTCGCTCAAATCCAAACACAATCACCAGACTAAACAAGCTTAAAATGATAATCGCAGCCCATAAAGGCGCCAAGATGCCCCATGCTAATAGCAAAGTTGTTAAAAAAGGCCCGACGATTACCCCTACACTATTTAAGGCACCAAATGTTGACATGGTCTGGCTGCGTTGCTGTTCATCGGTATAACGGGTCATCACATAGGTTTGTAGCGCAATCTGCGGCATAGCCATAAATACCCCGGTTCCTGCACGCGCCGCCATGAGCAAGCCAAACAGACTGATTAACGAGACCTGAACCGACAGGCCATAAAACAGCACGGCAGTAAAAATGCCCCAGGTCATGGTCATGCCCATAAAGCCAAGACTAAGCAACTGATATATAGAAAATTTATTTTGATTTTTAGAAATATAAATGGCTGCAATCGCCATCAGTAAGGCCCCACCCGATACCATGGAACCGCCTTGCAGTTCTGACAGCTTTAATTGGCGAACCAAAGGCGCCAGCAAAGGTAAAATCATTGAAAAACTTGCCCCATTGGCCAGACTTGCTGCAATGAAGATTTTGTTATTTTTATCCATTGTTTATTTTTTATTCCTAATACAGGTCTACATTTACAAGCAATTAGAGGCAACCTATGCAGGTGCTTTTAAGATGTGATAGTGCCTTTCAGATCAGAGCCTTGGCCATAGGTTCAGTATGGGTAAACAAAACCCTATTTAATCGCATCTTGCTGGGCTTTGTCAGTACCGCCAATCGCCAAAACTTGCACAAAAAAAAGCCCTAAATTTCTTTAGGGCTAATCAGAATCACTTCATTTGATATTTTAGCAATCCAGCACATCTGCAAACTGTGCACCCAAAACCTGCGCTAAATCTTGCGGTTTCAGGCCAATATCCAGGCCTCTTTTTCCACCGCTGACATATATTTTTGGCAAGTTTTGTGCCGTAGCATCGATCACTGTTTTTAAGCGTTTCTTCTGTCCAACCGGGCTAATCCCTCCGACCAGATAGCCAGTCAAGCGTTCAGCATTTTTAGGAGCGGCCATTTGCAATTTTTTACAGCCGACTGCTGCTGCGACTTTTTTTAAATTCAATTGGTGATTTACCGGTAACACCGCAACAAAATAGTTCTTGTCATCCGTCACCAACAGCGTTTTAAACACTTCATCAACACTCAAACCGAGTTTTTCGGCGGCTTCCAGACCAAAGCTTTTGGCATTGGCATCATGTTCATATTCGTGGATAGAGAATTCAATTTTATTGGATTTTAAAACTTTGCAAGCAGGGGTCATTTTTTCGATAATATTAAAAACAGGTTAAATAAATTATAGGCTTTTTAAAAGTGAATGTTTAGCATGCTTAGGCTATTTTAAATTTGTGCTTAAACTTCATCAGTTTATGAAAATTGAAATTTTTCTCAGAATGTATATGTTAAAAGTCAGATGATGGATACGGCTAAAACCTAAACAAATGCCTGCTGCTATACCTATTCCACTTTCAAGCAAACCCAGCATTTTTTACAAGCTGTTATTGTGATACTTGATATTTACCCTCTTTTACTGGAAGAACGGATTTTTCCTCACCTAATCTGCTATAGCGAGATGCTTAGGCTTAGATTCAAGTGCTTCAAAGGATGATGTTTAATTTAAAAAAGAAAAGCCGACAAGAAATAGAAAGCGTGGATACGACATCCACGCTTTCTTGATGATATTAAATTGATAAGATTAAAATTAATGAGCCAAATTTCTGAAAATAAGTTTAAGGCTGTCCAACATTTTTTCAATTTGCAGCGGCGTCAAACCTTCAAAAGACTGATCTAAAACGATATGACTCAGATCGTTAATTTTTTCCACCATTTGCTCGCCCATATGAGTTAAAACGACACGGGTAATTCGCGCATCCTCTTCACAACAATAAGTATCTACCAAGCCTTCATCTTTTAAACGGTAAATAATTTTGGTCGTCGTCGACATCTTGAAAATCAACATATCGGATAAGTCGGATACACTCGCATTGGGCTTTGATTTTAAAGCTAACAAGATACGCCGACGAGAATTGTCTAAACCGTATTTTTTTAATGCATGATCCACATTCTGCACATATTGAGAATGTACTTGAGTAATCCAGTAGTATGGAAAATTATCTAAATTAAATTCAGAAGCTGTGGAAAAAAATTTACTGTACTTGCTTGCCATGGCTAAAAACCTCTAATCTATTGTTTTAATTGAAATATTTTAAATTTATAAAGTCTGTTTTAATGTCGTTTTTTTTAGCAATATATTAAATTATTTTTATTGCTTATTTGAAGCACTTATATTCTTATAAATTGATTAAAAAGTCTACAAAAATATTTAATATTGTCCAACAGAATTCTTATAAAATAAAAAAGCCCTAATTCAACAACTGGGCTTTTTCATGATGTTTTTCATTGCACTACTATTTTAATCACTCTTCATTTTGTAGTGACAATCCAAACTTCTTGAATATGTTGGCACGGCGTTTTGGATGAATATTGGCTTTATTTAAATCGCCCTTATAGTGATCAAAAACGCGTTTATCCATCATTTTAAACCAGAGCGATGGAATTAAAGCCGGCAATAACATAGTGGCATATCCACTCGGCAATTCAGGTGCTTCATCAAAATGGCGTAAAGCCTGAAACGGACGAGTTGGATAGGCATGATGATCGGAATGACGCTGCAACTGGTACAAAAACAAATTGGTGGTGATGTTATTGTTATTCCAGCTATGCTCAGGCATGGTACGTGTATAAGTCCCATCTTCCTTTTTATCGCGCATTAAACCGTAATGTTCAATATAGTTAATAATTTCAAACAAACTGATTCCATAAAATGCCTGCGTGGCCAAATAAGGAATCACGTCTTTACCAAACAGCTTCAGCATGCTGGCATGGAAAGCGGCACTCATGGCCCAGCCTTGAAACAATTCATTTTCCTTGCTAAAGAAAGATAAGCCTTTACGTTTTAAACGGTTTTTCTCAATTTCAATGGACGATTTAATTCCTCCAAAGACCGTTCTTGGCCAAAACTCATAAAAAGTTTCACCCATTTTCGAAGAGGCTGGATCTTCAGGCGTGGCCGCACGTTTATGGTGCCCATACGGATGTTCAACACGAAAGTGATTATAAAACAGCGGTGTTAATGTCGCATGGGCAAGATAATGATCCTTTTTATGCGGTCGGTGCGACAGCTCATGTGCGGTATTCACTCCCACACCGTTAATCGCGCCCATGGAAATACCCAGCAGGATCTGGTCAATAAAAGAAGTTTCTTTACGGCTCACCACATAACCGGCAAAAAGGTTCGCCGCCATCTGCAAGGGAATAAACAATTTTACAATGCGTTCATAATACGGGTCTGCTACCAGTGACTTGATTTCTTCATCGCTAGGATTATTACTGTCATTGCCCACAATAGCATCAACAGTTGGAATAATCACATGCAGCAATAAGGGTCCCCCTAAAGCAAAGATTTTTTTCGTGGCTTTAGGACCAAACTGGTAGCCAGCCAGAATCCCCATTCCGATCACCGGTAAACCGGGGCTCAGCAGCCACCAGTAGCGTTTTTTATCGAGGGCTAAACCTGAAACATTGGACAGGGTCTGAACTTTGGCTTGATTTAAATTTACTGGTGCATTCATGTTGGCGATCTTCCCTATTTTTTATTCTACCGTTATATTTCTAGAAATAGGTCATCAAGAACAGTTGTAAACGTCCAAAAAAGCTATGCAAACGTCCTTGGCATCAATAGCCAATATTTGACCTCAAAACACATACGGATATTAATCAAGGCTTTTTATAATTTTTATTAGATGATGACAGAACGATAAGACATGGATGCCTTAAGCAAAATTTTTGACGATATTCATCTGAATAAATCTGAATACATTTATTTAAAACCGCAAGGTCACTGGGCCTATGCATATCAGGAGCAGGATGCCATGATTGGCTATGTGGTTCTGGTGGGCACCCTCAACATCCAGTTTGAATCACAAAAATTGTTGCAGCTAGAAGCAGGAGATTTAATCCTGATCCCTTCAGGACAAAGCCATATTTGCCGCAGTGATAATATGGAAAATTTGCTTGAGGCACTGAATATTAATGATTTTTTTGATAAAAGAAGGCAAGAAACCATCGAATTTGGCAGTTCCAGTGGTGAACCTGCACTGATTCTGGCCATCCGTTGTCATATTGATACCATTATGGCACGTCCTTTACTGAATGCCCTGCCCGACTACATCCATATTCAGCATATTACCGGCAGTACCGCCCCTGAATGGCTACAAATCGGATTACATTTTTTGGCCGTAGAAGCCTATCAAATTCAACCAGGCCGCGACAAAATTCTCGATCATCTGGTCAGTATTCTGTTTATTGAATGCGTACGCGATTATATTGCCCAGTTACAGGACTCCAATAACTGGCTACGGGCACTTTCCCATACCGAACTGGCCAATGCTTTAGCTGCGATTCACGGCAAACCGGAACAGGCCTGGACGGTAGAAAGTCTGGCTGAACAATGTTGCATGTCCCGCTCCAAGTTCGCCACCTTGTTTAGCAGCATAGTCGGTGAAACCCCACTGGCTTATCTACAGCAATACCGTTTCCGTTTGGCATCGCAGCATTTACGTGAAGGACAATTATCCATACAGCAGATTGCCCATCGGGTCGGCTATTCTTCCGAAACAGCCTTTAGCCAAACCTTTAAACGCCTATTTGAATTAACCCCGAGTCAATATCGCCAGCAGTTCCATTAAGTTATGCCTGGTCAGCTGTACCTGCATTCAAAATATTTAGAATCGCCTGAACTGGATCTTCACTATTTCCTGAAAGTAACTGCTTGTGCATGGTGATGTGCTGCATGGCCTGGATTTGTGCGGTTTCAACATTCATCAGTTTTTCAATTTCGGTAGCCAAATTTTCTGGTGTCGCATCATGCTGAATTAATTCCCGAATGACTTTTTTGCCCGCAATAATATTCGGCAAGGAATAATATGGAATCTTGATCAGGAACTTGACCAGATGATAGGTCAGCCAGTTCAGTTTATAGAAAGTCACCATCGGGCGATGTAACAGCATGGCTTCCAGTGTTGCCGTTCCTGAAGCCAAGGCCACAATATTGGACGCATTCATTACCTGACGGCCAATTTTCGATTCCGTATCGGTATTTTCCAGCAAACAGACTTTAGCCACCAAATCAGCAGGATATTGTTGCAGCAAGGCTTCAATCTGCTGTTTGCGTGCATCATTAATTGCAGGAATCAGAAACACATATTCAGGGTGCTTTTGACTCACGATTTTGGCTGCATCAAGTACCAATGGACCCAATCTTTCAATTTCACCACGTCGGCTACCCGGTAACAGTGCAATATGCTTATGTTCCACATTCAGTCCCAGCTCCTGCTTCGCTTCAATCAGCGGGTTTTGCAAAGGCAACTGGCTGGCCAATGGATGCCCGACAAAAGCAGACGGTACATCAAATTTTTTATAAAAGGTTTTTTCAAAAGGAAATAAACACAGCACCAGATCAATACTGGCTTTAATGCCATGTACCCGTCCCTGACGCCATGCCCACACTGAAGGACTGACATATTGCACGGTCTTGATGGGCAGATTTTTCTGTTTCAGGCTTTTAGATAAACGTAAATTAAAGTCTGGCGCATCAATACCGACAAAGACATCTACCGGCTCTTTGCTCCAGATTTCAAGCAAGCCATCACGCACTGCAAAAAGTTTTTTAAGATCTTTTAAAACTTCTACAATGCCCATAACAGACAAAATATCCATCGGATAATAGCTTTTGAAACCTTCAGCAATCATCTGCGGACCACCGATGCCTTCGAATTCGGCATCTATGCCTTGCTCACGAAAACTACGGATCAGTTTAGCGCCCAAGGTATCGCCTGAAACCTCACCAACCACCATCCCAATTTTTAGTTTTCTATTTTGCAAGTGCGTTCCCCATACATCCTTCGGCTGAATAGTTCAATATTTTAGCATAGTCCTTTGGCTTTACATGACTAAGCATTGATCTCTTTAAACTATAGCAACGCAATCAATTTAATTGCCGTGTAGAGGAAAAATTTGCGTTCTATACATACTTGGCTTCAACAACAGGTTTTACAATTTTTTTAGACACAGTGGCGATAGGCAAATAAACATTTTCTTTTCAGCCTGATATTCTTCATGAATATTCAGTTCTTCATTCTTATCCCTTGTTTCAATATAGGTTTCCCGCTTAACTTAAAACCATAACGCTACAGCAGCCACCAGTTCTGGTTTTAAAGGCAAATCGCATCCTTTATATTCATGAAAAAATAGACTGCAAATTGTACCTATATGAATAGTTCCACTATAAAAAAGGCGATCGAAACTTTTTATGAAAATAGCATCCCATAACAATCACCCAGATATCGTCTAAGTTAAACTGCCATATAATCAACTTTCATTATTCCGATCTATATTTAAAGAATTCATATCCTACTGAATTTTCTATGTTTAATACTCTCCATGATACAAAAGCCCAAACACACCGAATAAGGTAAAAGAAGAAATATCCATCCTGCTTTATCTCTTTTTAGAATAAGCAAATCAATAATCAAGACAACGACTTATATGGAAAAGTCATAACATATGCACGTTTTTTGATATTTGGCATATAACCATGTTTGGTCCATTGGAATTTATTTTAGCGGGTGTTTTGGTCGGTTTCTGCGTGGGAATTACAGGTGTAGGTGGAGGTTCTTTAATGACTCCCATCCTGATTAGCCTGTTTCGAATCGAGCCGCACATAGCCATTGGCACCGACTTGCTGTATGCCGCAATTTCAAAATTCTGCGGGTCTCTGGTTCATGCAAAAAAAATGAATATTGTCTGGCCAATTGTGATCTGGCTTGCTGTAGGCAGTATCCCTGCCTCATTTGCAACGCATTGGGTACTAGAAAACTATCTCAGCCAATCCAGTAGCTACAAAGCTGTCTTGACCATGGTTTTGGGGTTTATGTTGACCCTGACCGGTGTTTCTATCGTGTTCCGCGGTCATATTGAACGCTTTTTTAACAAGCTGCGTAAAGATGTTCCTTTGGATATGACCCAGGATCTGGAAAAGGTCAATCTGCAAGCCAAAGACAAACGTGCTTATATCGTGATTATGGGCATTGTATTGGGTATATTCGTCACCTTATCTTCAGTCGGTGCTGGCGCATTCGGTATTATGGCACTTGTGCTGATGTTCCCGAATTTACCGATGATCCGTATTATCGGTTCCGATGTTGTGCATGCTGTATTGTTAACTTTGGTTGCAGGTCTTGGACACATGAGTTCCGGTAATGTCGATTTACACTTGCTTGGCTGGTTATTGGTCGGTTCCATTCCTGCAATTGTGGTGGGTACTTTAATCAGTTCTCGTCTGCCTGAGAAAATTATCCGCAAGATTCTGGGTATTACCTTATTTGCATTAGGCATGAATTTCATGCTGCACCCGGTCAAGGCAAAACCTGTTGCAAAACCGGCTACGGCGCAAGTGATCATTGTTGAAAAATCGGCGCTTGTTTAATTTAACTATACGATTCATCACTTTTTTTTGACCTATATATTGATCTTTTTTATAACATTGTGAACGTATATTCGTGTTATATTCGGGTTATGAAATAAACTTTTGTATGATCGAACCAGTGACGGCAATGAATACACTACAGTCAAAACCTATTACACAATCTGACATCGACGACGTGAATGTACAAAGCATTCAGCCTCTTGTGACTCCAGCTGAATTAAAAAAAGAGTTACCTCTGACTGAGCATGCCTATCAAACCGTCCTTAAAGGCCGTGAAACTATTCGCAATATCCTGGATGGTAAAGACAAACGCCTGTTTGTCGTTATTGGTCCTTGCTCAATTCATGATACTGTCGCTGCGCACGAATATGCCGATCGTCTCAAAGTTTTAAGCGAAAAAGTGAAAGACAGCCTTTATATTGTCATGCGCGTTTATTTCGAAAAACCGCGTACCACAGTAGGCTGGAAAGGTCTGATTAATGACCCTGACATGAATGACTCTTTCAATATTGAAAAAGGTCTTCGTATTGGTCGTCAGCTTTTGGTTGAACTGAATGAAAAAGGATTGCCATGTGCCACTGAAGCACTCGATCCAAACTCACCACAATATTATCAAGACCTGATTTCATGGTCAGCGATTGGTGCACGTACCACTGAAAGCCAGACGCACCGTGAAATGTCTTCAGGTTTATCTTCTCCGGTAGGTTTCAAAAACGGTACCGATGGCGGCTTAACCGTAGCAACCAATGCCATGCAATCGGTTAAACATGGCCATAGCTTCCTTGGCCTGAATGACCAAGGTCAGGTTTCGGTGATTCGTACCAGCGGGAACCCGTATGCACATGTGGTACTGCGTGGTGGTAATGGCAAGCCGAATTACGATGCAGGTTCTGTTGCAGAAGCTGAAAATGCCTTGGCCAAAGCCAAAGTCAGCAACAAGATCATGATTGATGCCAGCCATGCCAACTCCAACAAAGATCCGTACCTGCAACCACTGGTATTGAAAAACATTACTGAACAGATTCAGGATGGCAACAAGTCCATTGTCGGCATTATGGTGGAAAGTCATCTGAAAGGTGGTCGTCAGGATATTCCTGACAATCTGGATGATCTGGAATATGGCAAATCGGTGACTGACGGCTGTATCGATTGGGAAACCACTGAAAAAGCCCTGCTCGATATGCATGAAGCATTGAAAGACGTTTTACCAAATCGCTAAGAGATTTAAAACGCCATCTGAACAGATGGCGTTTCTACTTTAACCTTTGGAATTTTTTCTTATGAATGAAATTGAAAATGCCCTTAGCCATATTGAAAATTTCCAGTTTATTCACGAGCATCTATTCACTTCTGCTCAGCCTACGGCGGAACAGCTCAAGCTGATTAAAGAATATGGAATTACGACCATTGTAAATCTGGCATTGTCTGATGCCGAGCCGCATCTCGACCATGAAGATAAGATTTGTTTAGGTTTAGGTTTAAATTATATTAAGCTGCCCATTTCAGCAGAAACACCTTCTGATGACCAGTGTTTACTGGTATTGGACCTGCTCAATCATTTAGTACAAGAACAGATGGTTTGGGTTCACTGTGCAACCAACCATCATGTCAGCAGCCTGATGTATTTATATCGTCAATATTATATGGATATGGACATGCCTACGGCACAGGAGTTAATGCACAGTATTTGGGAACCGAATGAAACCTGGACCGGTTTAATCCATGCAGTAGCCCTACAACTGCAAGGTCGTAAAGCTACCCAGGAACTACAACAGTCGTTGAGCCAACCAGATCATTTTGCCTGATGTGAAATCAGTACTGTTGCCATCGATAGAATCCCTTCCTGACGTCCGGTAAACCCCAGTTTTTCGGTAGTCGTTGCCTTTACACTAATCTGGGTCACTTCTACATCCAGAACGTCTGCAATACTTTGGCGCATTTCCAGATTATGTTTGGCCAGCTTTGGCCGCTCACAGGCGACGGTAATATCTGCGTTATTCAATACATAGCCACGGTCTAGAATCAGCTGGTAAACATGTTTCAGCAATACCCGGCTGTCTGCTCCCTTAAATTTTGCATCGGTATCGGGAAAATGCTGTCCAATATCGCCCAGAGCCAAAGCCCCCAACAAGGCATCACAGAGGGCATGCAATACCACATCACCATCCGAATGTGCTTTTAAGCCATGCGTATGCGGAATCTTGACCCCAGCCAGAGTAACAAAATCCCCTTCTTCAAAGGCATGTACATCCATTCCCTGACCAATTCGAATTTGTGCGACCACGTTAAGCATCCTTAAGAAATAAATAATTGAGATGTTGTATTCACGCTTTCTATTTCGCTATAGTTACAGCAGCGCAACATAGTGAAATTATAAGCGATCATGCTGGTGAATACCGATATTAATCTCATTAAAACATTAGGCACATTATTCAGTATTGGCTGTTTGTGCTCAACCATGGCATATGCTCAAGACATTGACTGTACACGGCCTGATACAGCCTCAATGAAAAAAATTTGCGCTGATAATTTTGCGGAATCGCGAGAAAAACTGAGTAACCACTATATCACGGCCTTTTTGGTCAGCGATGCACCGGTTCGCTTATTGGAAGATACCCATCATTTATGGCTTAAACGTTTACAACTTTGTAAAAGTCTGGACTGTTATAAGCAGCAATTTGAAATACGCATTGAAGATCTGAATTTTTATACCTCATTAAACCAGAGTCTGACCAATCATTATTTAAAATTTGAACACGGTCAATTCGCCACTCAGCCTGTACATTTACAGGTGCATCAGCTCACCAAAGATAAAATTAAAATTGAAGGGATTGCCTACCGTAATCCAAACAATAAACTGGAAACACAAACAATCCCCTTTCTAGCCTATACCACGGCTGACCAGAAAAGTGAGATTGTCGATAACGAACATGATTGCAAATACCATTTCGACTTTAACAAGGCGATTTTATCTATTACAACCAAGCAAAAAGGCTGTGAACGTTTTGCAGGTATATACCGGCTTTATGATTAAAAAGATTGAATTTAGTGCATAAAAAAACAGAGGCAGTTATGCCTCTGTTTGATTCAAACTGTCAGATTATTTCAACTGGTCAACTAAGCGGCTTTCATAATCGTTTAAGGCTTCATTCATGGTGCTAATCCATTGCGAGCCTGTTGCCATTACAGTTGGTTTAGAAAGTTTTGTATAAGTACGAATAGGCGGTGTAACACTATTGGCATCAGAAATTTCAGTTTCAATTTCTGTATTGAGCGTTATATAAGAAAAACCTGGCTGCATCCATGACCAGAACTTGTTCACTTTAACCATTAACACCAAATCTGGCTTTTGAACCTGTGCCGCTGGCACCACTTTATAGCCAGCATGCAATAAAGCAGATTCAATGCGTTTTTCGAAAACGGAAACCACAGTTTCATCTCTTAAGAAAATATCCCCCATGGCTTTACCATAACCATTACGCTTACGGGCAATCGCTTTCGCTTTATCTGATGCTGTCGCTTTCTGTAATCCACCTTTGAGCGAAGGAATATTTGCCTGTTTGGGCTTGTCTTCAAATACACGTTTATCTTCAACGATTTTAATGACTGCAGTCTTAAGGCTACTTTGCTGTGTATTTATCTGCTGCACTGGTGATTCTAAAGACACAAGTCCACGGGTAGACACACACCCTGTCATCCCCACAATTAAAGCCGAACTTAATACAATTTTTGAAAAAATATTCATAAGTATCCATTATTTTAAGGTGATAAAAATCAAATTATCATATCGTCTTCGAATAATGAATCTTTATATATTCAAAAGCATGAAGCCAATAACTCCATGCTTTTGTATTCTCAAACAGGATGCTGCGACGCGACTTGCTGACTAATCATCACCGCTGTCGCTGCAGACAAAGTCCAGCCCAAATGGCCATGACCGGTATTATAAAAAACCCGTTCACGGCGACCGCGACTGACCATCGGCATCATGTTGGGCATCATCGGACGTAAACCTGCCCAAGGAACGACATTTTCAGTGGTAATATTAAAGTTTTTATTCACCCAATCTGTTAGCGGTTGAATACGGTCGGCACGGATATCCCGGTTATAACCATTAAATTCTGCCGTTCCGGCTACACGCAGACGATCTGCACCTAAGCGTGAAGTCACAATCTTTGCACTTTCATCCAGCAAACTGACCCACGGCGCATTTTTGACACTTTCTTCATCATTCAGATGCAGCGTAATCGAATACCCTTTCACAGGATAGACATTGACCCGATCACCCAGTAAATTTGCCAAATGATAGCTTCCCACACCGCCACACACCACCACGGCATCAGCTTCTAAAGATTCCACCACAGCTGCATCCAAATGCATATTTTCATTGCTGGCATGGTAAAGCACAGTGACACCTTTTTTATGGTGTTTTACATCGGTGACTTCCATCCCAAACAGGTATTTCACCCCATATTTTTCAGAGGCTTCAGCGAGACCTTTGGTAAATTTATGAATATCGCCAGTCGCATCCCCAGGACAATAAAAACCGCCGTAATATTCACCTTTCAGGCTTGGCTCGATGGCTTTGATGTCGGCAGGAGTAACCGCTATTCTTTCCAGTCCTCCCGTGGTCAATAAATCATTCACTTTGGTGGCGATCTCATAATCCAGCTTGCTGTGGTAAAAATGCAGAATGCCGCGTTTTTCCAGGTCAAACTGAATATGTTCTTTTTCAGCAACAGCAAATAAGTGCTCACGCGCTAAAAGTGCCATTTTAACGGTATCGCGGGTATTGGCTTCATAATGTTTGATATTGCCCACGAATTCCATCAACCAGCCATATTTATGCAAATCGAAAGATGGGTTGAGTAATAAGGGGGCATTTTTATTCGCCATCCACTTGATACCTTTCAGTACTGTGGCTTTTTGATTCCAGACTTCCGCATTACACGCGGAAAGTTGTCCGCCATTGGCAAATGAAGTTTCCATGGCTGGATACAAATGCTTATCTAGGACCGTGACTTTATAACCTAAATTGGCGAGTTCATAGGCCGTGGTAACTCCTGTAATGCCTGATCCAATCACAACGATATGACACATAGCACACTCCTTGGAAATGTAGATTTACATTTCTATGCGCCCCATCTGTCATTTTTACCTGAGAGCTTCGATCATATCGTTATCATCCATAACGTCGACCATCCCCTTCGGTGAGCATATATTTTGCTATGCTTCTCTCCAGATTTTTGAAATTATTACAGTCCTTTTGCCTGAGAGTTTCCGGGGTCGTTGCTCCTTCGGCGTGTTCACAGAAGAACATCTCTCCTGCAATAATTTGCTTCTATTAATATGAGCAATTTTTGTACCATGCGCGAGCACTAAATTCATTTATTTGTTAAGCACTGTTATTACAATAAAAATTAATATTATTTTCAAACACTTATATTTAAAAATTTCATTTAATGATTCAGCTTAAACTCTTATATGCACAAGATGCACTGTTTTGAGTGTTTCACCTATCCCAATTTTAGCACCGGTTTTGACATCTGTTGTAATTGCAGATCAATCAAGGGCTGCCCTACATTGGCGTCAATCGGATAAGACTCAACACATGCTGTTTTTGAATAGCCACAGCGTTCATAATATTGAATCAGCTCTGTTCTTACATGCAGTACATACATTTCATACTGTTGGAATGCCGGAAAGATTTCTAAAGCTTTCCTTTCAGCATGGGCTAGCATCTGCTTTCCAATGCCCTGATTTTGCCAAGCTGAAGCTACACAAAAAGTACCTATTTCGACACTATTCTGTAGAAAAGTTAAGCCAATACATGACACTAAAACCGATTCTAAATCCTCGACCATTTCAGCTATAAATAGACAAAAATTCTCTTGTGCCAAGGTTTGCTTTAGCTGCTGGGCATTAATCCTGTCTCCAATGACAATATGCTGCTCATTGGTCCAACTGCGACCAGTATTTGTGCGATAAGCCTGATTGATCAATACAACAAGCGTTTCAATATCATTGGCATTTGCCAATCTATATTTTAATGCTTTCATTTTTTTCTAAAAATTTCTGTTTCGTAGAAACTACCATAAATAATAGCTAAAAAATCAAGCAATAAAAAACCAGACTTGGCGTCTGGTTTTTTAGTGGATCACAAAAGCTCTTCACTTAGGCTCAATTGGAGCAAACGGTGCAACTACATCGGCATTTTGTGCACGATGGCGCATAAAATGGTCCATAAGTACAATGGCAAACATCGCCTCAGCAATTGGCGTTGCACGCACACCTACACACGGATCATGACGGCCTTTGGTCAATACGTCCGTATCTTCACGCTGAATGTTAATGGTTTTACCTGGAGTAGTGATACTTGCAGTCGGTTTCAATGCAATCGCAACACGAATGGTTTGACCACTTGAGATTCCGCCCAGAATACCACCGGCATGATTGGCCAGGAATCCATCTGTGGTTAATTCATCACGCGATTCATGACCAAACTGTTCGGCAACCGCAAAACCGTCACCAATTTCCACGCCTTTCACCGCATTGATGCTCATCATGGCATGGGCAATATCCGCATCTAAACGATCAAATACCGGCTCGCCCCAACCTACAGGAACATTCTCGGCCAGAATTTCCAGCTTCGCACCGCAGCTGGTACCTTGTTCACGTAATGAAGTCACTAAAGCTTCAAAACGTGGCACGGCATCGATATCACCGCAGAAAAACGGATTGTTTGGAACTTCATTCCAGTCCAGTTTTTCGGTTTTTTCAGTACCGATTTGCGTCACATGACCACGAATCACGATACCAAACTTTTCAGCCAGATATTTTTTCGCAATTGCTCCCGCAGCTACACGCATTGCTGTTTCACGCGCACTTGAGCGGCCACCGCCACGATAATCGCGGAAACCATACTTTTGCGTATAGGTATAATCAGCATGCCCCGGACGGAAAGTTTGCGCGATATTGCCGTAATCTTTCGATTTCTGGTCGGTATTACGAATCAATAAACCAATCGATGTACCTGTGGTTTTGCCTTCAAAAACACCGGAAATAATTTCAACTTCGTCCGGCTCTTTACGCTGAGTTGCAAACTTGGAAGTCCCCGGTTTGCGGCGGTCCAAATCTTTTTGTAAATCTGCTTCAGTCAGTTCAATCCCGGGCGGCACACCATCGACAATTGCCATCAGGCCAACGCCATGAGATTCTCCGCAAGTCGTTACACGGAACAGTTGTCCAATACTATTACCCGCCATGTTCACAACTCCTTATGCTTGAACAGATTGTACAAATAAATCACGGTATTTACGGCACTGCTCTGCGGTTAAAGCAAAAATGCCTGAACCGCCATTCTGGAAAGTGAGCCAATGGAAATCCACAGTATTAAAATTCTGTTTCATGGCCCATTCCGAATTGCCCACTTCAATGACAATCAAACCATCTTCAGTCAAATAATCTGCCGCTTGTGCCAGCATTTTACGCACCAGATCCAGACCATCCTGACCCGCAGCGAGTGCAAGCTCAGGCTCATGCAGGAACTCTGCCGGTAAATCTGCCATATCTTCGGCATCCACATAGGGGGGATTGGATACGATTAAATCGTATTGATTTTCGGCAGGAATTTTGGCGAATAAGTCGGATTCCATCAAGGCAACCTGATATTGCATGTTGTGATGTTCAGCGTTAATCGAGGCCACTTCCAACGCTTCTTTGGAAATATCGGTCGCATCCACTTCAGATTCCGGGAAGGCATAAGCCAGAGCAATTGCAATACAGCCTGAACCGGTACACATGTCTAAAATGCGACGCGGTGTTTGTGGGTGATCATTTTCTGGAAGATTGTTCAAGGCTTCACGCATCTGACCATGTTCATCCAGACAGTAAGGTGCAAAGCGCTGATTGATCAATTCTGCAATCGGTGAACGTGGAATCAGTACACGCTCGTCAACATAGAACGGTTTCCCGCAGAAATAAGCCAGATTTAATAAATAAGAGGTTGGCACTTTCTCATTGATACGACGCTCCAGCAAGCTGATAAATTCTGCTTTTTCGCTTGGCAACAATTTCGCATCTAAAATTTCCTGGTTGGCATTCCAGTCCAATGCCAGTGTTTGCAGGACTAAAGCCGAGCTTTCAGCAAAAAAATCTTCTGTACCTTGACCTAAGTGTGCATCATATTGACGTAGAGCTGAAACACCAAAACGGATAAAATCGCGAATTGTGCTTAGGTTTTCAGCGGCTTCCTGTAAATGTTCAGGGCTAATAGTCAGTTGATCCACTTAAGGCATCTCCAAGGTCAATTTTAAAATGCCTTATGATACCTTGTTTTGCGGGGTTTTATAATGTTTCGACCAGATTAAAAACAAATATCTATGGCGAATTTATTTGGCCTGGTAATAGTAAGTACGCTCCATTGTCATTTCGAGTACACACTTGGATTGTTTAACGGCCATATAGGTAGATGTTACTTTTAAATAGCATTTTTGATCCACACGGTTAAGCCAAAGTTTATGCTGTTGCTCGATACTACTTTGATTAACCACATTCTTATTTATATAGCCCTTATAAGCTTTATTTAAAATTTTTTCCTGATTTTTCAGTTCTTTGTCGACACATTTTTTGACTGTTTCAATTTCACCATAAGAAGTGTCGAGACATTTATTATATTCGTCAGAATAGCCTTGAGCTAAAACTGAATTTGACCAGAAAGCAGCCAGACTCAGCATCACAGATATTGCCAATCGCATAATATTCCCCTGTCTTAAATGACTCAAATTTAAATACTATTATTGTGCTTATCCTTTGATACTACATCAATCATGTGCAAATTCCTATAAGCTTAGCCTTTATGACCTCAGCTCCAATAACAAATTCATTCAAATTGCATATTGAATCTGACTAAAATATCCCCATATATTTTCAATTCTTTTTCTACAAAATATTTTTATTTTTATGAGCTACAAACACAATAATTTAATGGCAATGCGTGAAAACTACTGGAATGATACCGATTCTGCACAGGTACAGAAGGAAAAAAAATTCTTTCAACACACTTTACTTGAACACGCCATTCATAGCAGCCCATCCGAGGATGATGCAAAATATCTGTTTTTTAGTTTTCCAAGCATCATTATTGTTAAAGGTTATGCGCTTGGTTTTCAGCATGACACGGTTCAAGCCATGATTTTTAAACATATTCAGGACAATAAAAATTTATTAAAGCAGAAAAGCGATATTAAAATTCAATTTCGGATGTAAATCTCAGCTCATCCCTGAGCAGCAGGTTTTCTGCTCTATCCCTATCTTTAATCCTGATAAATGTCATCGGAAGTCTATGATCAAAGCGCAGGTGTCACTTGAATTCTATTTTGTCTAAGTACCGTGACACTTTTCATGGAAAATAAATGAAATATTAAACATATTTACTCTCCATTCAGCACATTGAACTTTTTTAATACGTGAATAAACGGTAATATCCGCTACAATTAAATATTCTGCGACTTGCTGATTAAGGATTTTGTTTAATGTCAGATCAGAACGATAAGCTTAAACAACTCAAAACTTCTTCCATGGATCGACGCTTATCTATCGCTAAAGCCTCCTTACTCGCAGGAACGCGCTGGGCTGCATCGAGTGCAACCACCCTATTTTCAAGCGAAGCAGAAAAAGAAAAGAAACGTAAAAAAGCCATGAAAGAACAAGCCGATTATCTTGTTTCTGAAATTGGTAAATTAAAAGGTTCGATTGTAAAAATCGGGCAAATGATGGCCCTGTATGGCGAACATTTTTTACCTGAAGAAATCACTCAGGCTTTAAATACCTTAAACAATCAGACCGTTGCACTTGCCTGGCCGGCCATCAAGCAACAACTGGAACAGCAGCTCGGCGCCAAGCTGCATGATTTGACCGTAGACCGTGAACCTTTGGGCACCGCCTCTTTAGCCCAGGTACACCGCGCCACACGCAATTCGGATGGTTTGGAAATCGTATTAAAAATCCAGTATCCCGGCGTGGCAGATGCCATTGATTCAGACATGAGCCTGTTTAAAAACATGCTCAAACTGACCCGTATGGTGCCGCAAACCCGTGAATTTGATCAGTGGTTTGATGAAGTTCGTGAAATGATGCATCGTGAAGTCAATTATGAAATTGAAGCCGCGACCACTCGCCGTTTTGCCGACCGTTTAAAAGATGATCCTCGTTATATCGTCCCGCAAATTGTGGATGAGTATTGTACCGATCAAGTGCTGTGTATGACTTTTGAGCGTGGCGTGCCGATCAACAGCCCTGTGATGCTCTCTCTTCCTCAAGAACGTCGCAACCAGTTAGGCGAAGCCTCTCTCGAGATTGCGGTACGTGAAATTTTTGAATGGGGCGAAATGCAAACCGATCCAAACTTTGGCAATTATCTGGTCCGTTTGGGAGATGGCGCAGAAACTCAAGACAAGATTGTATTGCTGGATTTCGGGGCAATTCGCCAGTTTGATGAACATTTGCTGAAAGTCGCCCGTAACCTGATTAAAGCCGGTTATGATCATAATATCGATGAAATGGTTCATGCCATGACCGGCTATGAATTTTTTGATTCCATTCCGCAAAGCATCAAGCCAGATATGGCTAAAGTGTTTTTATTGGCCACCGAAGCCTTTAGTAGCATAATGAATAATCCAGACTTGCCCGAAAGCGTAATGGATGAAAATCAGCGCTATGACTGGAAAAAAAGCCAACTTCATAGCCGTGTCATGCAACGTGCTTCCAAATCGATGGCATCGCGTTATTTCAGTGTACCCCCTAAAGAGTTTATGTTTATTAGCCGTAAATTCATTGGTGCGTATACCTTCATGACCGTCATTGATGCAAAAACCAATGTACGGAAAATGGTGGCGAATTTTCTATAAGCTGTGCACAGACTAGAATGATGTCTTGTCATTCTAGTCAATTTTTATTGTTCACCCCAATTTTTACTTATAATAAAATAAATAATATTCAATTATTTAATCAAATTTAAACTTTATTTTAACCGTTTATCCAAGTCAATTTTAATTGTCAGGGATGACATAGTCATTTCCATATTCACATGTCAGCATAAAAATATAAAGAATCAAAAACCAATGGATGACAAAAATGACCAATATGGTAAATAAGGCTCAAGGACTTGGGCTATCCCTCATTACCAGAATTGCAGGTAGCGAGGTACTTGATCAATTCAAACTGCGCAAATTTCTGGAAAAATCTCTCTATCAAAGCTCAAAAATGGGTTTTAAAACTTTAAGCAAAACCCAAAAAGTCTTTAAAGCCAGTTCCGGTATCAGTAAGCAACGTTTACCCAATCAGCAAAAATCACTCTTTGATTTGAGCCTGTCTGAAGAACAGCAAATGACCTGCGATGCCATGGAGCAGTTTGCATCCGAAGTGCTTTATCCACTTGCAGCTGAGGCAGACAATAACGAACAATTTCCAGCAATACTTTGGCAACATGCTGCTGACCTAGGCCTCAACTATTACGCACTTCCTGAAGCATTGGGCGGTGTAGCTGCTGAAAAGAATATTTTAAGCAATATTTTAATTGCCGAACATTTAGCCAAAGGCGATTTCAGCTTAAGTGCAGGACTCCTGTCCACCTTCAGTGTGATTAATGCCATTACCCAATGGGGTTCCGAACCAGTTCAAGCGACCTATTTACCCGGCTTTGCAGATGATTCCGAGATACACGCCACCTTTGCCATCCAGGAAGCTACGCCTGCCTTTAACCCACTGAAACTAAATACCAAAGCCAGTTCCGCTAATGGACAATATTGTATTAATGGCGAAAAAACCTTGGTGATTCTGGGTGAAACTGCAGATCTGTTTCTGGTCAATGCTGAGCTCAATGGCTCGCCAGAAGTGTTTATTGTTAAACGTGATAGCAGTATTACGGCTCAAAAAAGTCCGGCTATGGGTCTAAAGGCAACCGAAACCGTTAGCTTAAAATTCCATAATACGCCTGCTGAACTGTTAGGTGATGATGACTTTGATTATCTTGCATTTTTAGACCTGGGGAACTTAATGTGGTGTGCCATGGCGGTTGGCACATGTGAAGCCGTCAAAGCTTACTGCATTCAATATGCCAATGAACGTACTGCATTTGGTGAGCCTATTTCACATCGCCAAAGTATCGCTTTTATGATTGCGGATATGGCTATTGAAATTGATGCCATGCGCATGTTGATTTTAAATGCGGCCAGTCTGGCTGAAGCAGGAAAACCCTTTCATCGTGAGGCTTATCTCGCACGTCTACTTTGTGCTGAAAAATCCATGAAAATTGGTAGTGATGGTGTGCAAATTCTGGGTGGCCATGGCTTTACCAAAGAACATCCCGTTGAGCGCTGGTATCGCGATTTACGCGCTACAGCAATTTTGCATTCAGGCTTACATGCTTAATCTATCAGACAAGGAATTATGCAGATGAATTTACAAAATCCTAAAAAGTTTAAGATGCTGATTGATCAAGCGCATGAATCAGCCTTAAATGTACTACGCCCCATTTCACGAAAATATGACAAAGCCGAACACAGCTATCCCAAGGAACTCGACATGTTCGCCTCACTCATTGATGGCATGAATGATGGTGGCGAAGGCATCAATGCCGGTGCCGCAGTGGGCAGGCGTGGCAATGCAGATTCAGGCAACAAAAATGGCGTCAATATGTCCACGGTACTTGGCGTGATCGAGATGTGCTATGGAGATACTGGCCTATTGCTCAGTATGCCGCGCCAAGGCTTGGGAAACTCTGCCATTGCCGCTGTCGCAAATGATGAACAGCTAGAACGCTTTAAAGGCACATGGGCGGCCATGGCCATTACTGAACCGAGTTGCGGTTCAGACTCGGCAGCCATTCGAACCACAGCAACCAAAGATGGCAATGACTACATCCTCAATGGTGAAAAAATTTTCGTCACCTCGGGTGAGCGTGCCGATGCTGTAGTGGTCTGGGCAACATTAGACAAGAAACTCGGCCGGGCTGCCATTAAATCCTTTGTCGTTCCAAAAGGAACACCCGGCATGAAAGTAGAACGCCTGGAGCATAAACTCGGGATCAAAGCATCCGATACCGCTGTCATCAGCTTTATTGACTGCCGCGTGCCTGCAGAAAATCTGTTGGGACATGCTGAAATTGATGTCGCCAAAGGTTTTGCTGGCGTTATGGAAACTTTTGATAATACTCGCCCACTGGTCGCAGCGATGGCAGTCGGATGTGCCAAGGCATCCCTGGAAAGAATTAAGTTAATTTTCAAAGATCAATTAGATGAAAATTACCGGACACCCTATTTACAGACATCACATCTTGCCGCGCTGATTTACCGAATGGAAGCGGAATGGGAAGCGGCACGTTTACTCACCATGAAGGCGGCCTGGATGGCTGACAACAAAAAGCCAAACTCACGAGAGGCCTCCATTTCTAAAGCCAAGGCAGGTCGAATCTGTAATGAAATCACCTTGAAATGCGTAGAGCTTGCAGCAAGCGTGGGATATAATGAAGAGGAATTGTTAGAAAAATGGGCACGTGACTCAAAAATTCTTGATATTTTTGAAGGTACTCAGCAAATTCAGCAACTGATTATCGCACGACGTGAATTAGCTAAGAGTTCAAGTGAATTAAAATAAGTTTTTAACAGGTTTAATGCATAAACACCTTGCAAGAGATGGATTTTTTGTTATAAAAATCTATCTCTTCTTTTGAATTGCTTCATTTTAACTTTATGTACCAAATTCGACCTATTCAACCCGAAGATAATACTGATATTGCACAGGTTATTCGCGAAGTTTCTAAAGAATTTGGACTCGCTCCCGAATCTGGTTTTGCAGTTGCCGATCCCGTTTTAGATGATTTATATACAGTTTATCAGCAAGCAAATGCACAATACTGGGTAATTGAAAATCAACAGGGCAAAATTCTGGGTGGCGGTGGCTTATCACTTTTAAAGGGCGACCCTACAATTTTAGAAATTCAGAAAATGTATTTTTTGCCTGAAGTCCGAGGCTTGGGCTTTGCCAAACAACTTTTAGAAAAAGCCTTTCAGTTTGCACAACTGCAAGGTTTTCAATCATGTTACCTAGAAACAACCAAGGAACTATGGCAAGCAGTAAAACTCTATGAAAAATTAGGTTTTCAATATTTAGAGCAACCTAGAGGCAACACGGGTCATAGCCATGCCTGCGAAATCTGGATGGAAAAGCAATTATAATCGGTCTTATTTTATTGTTTTATCCATTTAACCATTAGAGGTTCTTGCGATTGAATTGACGCCTTGTTGTCTACTTTTACCTACACTGAAAGTATTCATTAACTTCTACAGTATATCGAGTCATAAATTTATGCTAAAAGCCTCAGAAAGCAGGAAGTTTCCCTAATAAAAAGAATAAACGATCTAAGCAGGATGCTAAAACAGAAGTTAATCACCCTCATAAGATAAATAAGCCTCATCCAGCTATGGGGCTTATTTTTTGACATTTTCAAACCTTAACAAGAATAAGCCAAAAATTGTACAGCTTGATTGAGTCGCTTTGTTAATGTCAAAGTTTATCTAAATGATTCAGGATCATTAACATGACTAAAAAAGCCTTATTCATAACTTCCAATATCGGTGTTGAACAAGATGAACTGATCAAACCTCTTGAATTTCTACAATCTAAAGGAATTGAAGTCATTCATGCTGCAGAAGAACAAAAAGACGTCCAAACTGTTAAGAGTGATAAAGAACATGCCATGGCTTACACTCCGCAAACAACTTTGGCTAAAGTCTCTCCAGAAGATTATGATATTTTAGTCATCCCAGGAGGGACAGTAAATGCTGATACTCTCCGTTTGAATGAAAATGCCCATAAAATTATTCAGCACTTTACCGACAATGCCAAACCGGTTGCAGCTATTTGCCATGGCCCTTGGACCTTAATTAATGCACAGCGGATTAAAGATAAAAATTTAACCTCTTATAAAAGTATCCGCTTAGATTTGGAAAATGCGGGTGCCAAGTGGGTAGATGAAGAAGTACATCGATGCAATACCAATAATTGGCCGTTGATCACATCACGATCTCCAGATGATATTCCTGCATTTAATCAGGCCATTTTGCAAGAACTGGATCATTAAAAACATTTTTTAATTAATATCTTTAGCTGAAAAGTCCTATTCAAATAATGGGACAATGTATTCATTGTTTAAATAATTGAATTATTTTTAATTATAATTTAAGAGCCCAACCATATTTATCCAGTTGATCGAATCCATCAAAATGGGGGGCTTGACTCATCCTATTTAGCCCACTAGCATAGCTGCAATAAAATTTCACTTTGGTTTTGAACTTTGTTTTTTACACAGTATTTTTCAGATTTATCGTCAAAAAAATCAAACTATCATTTATATACATTTAAATCTGTAGCTATCATTATTACTACATTAGCTTTTGCTGGATGTTCTTCTAGCCACTCAGTTGTTAAACGGTCTGCAAAATTGTCAACGGGTATTCAAAAAGCCTATTCAGTAGCACCAGACACTGCCAACCGTGTTTCCCCTATGATTATTCAGAGTGCTGATAAATATAATGTGGATCCAATATTATTGGCCGCAGTGATTCGTCAAGAATCAAGCTATAGAAACTCCGTGATTTCACCTGCTGGGGCTGTTGGATTAACTCAAGTCATTCCACGTTATTGGCAACAAACTTGCCCAGGTGATCTAATTGAAGAATATAATAATATCAATTGCGGTACTTATATTTTAGCCTCCTACAACAGTAAAGCCGGAAGTTGGCCAAAGGCTTTAGCTTATTATAATGTAGGCCCTACGGGTTATAATTCCAATAGTAAGATGAAAAAACAAGGGGAAAAGTATGCAGAACAAGTTAAGCAACATCAAGAAACACTAAAAGATGCCTTATAAATTTACTCTAAAATTTTCTATTTAATGAGAGAAGTTTTTAGATTGATTTATTTTTCAGACTCTTAATAAAGTCTGAAAATGAATCAATATAATATGATTCAGCGCCATTATGATAAATAAAAACCTGACCATAATGTTTATCACCAAATAAAGTCTCGTTTTCTTTACGGATTTTTTTTGGGGTAAATAACCAGCAAAGTTTTCATATCAATTGAACCTATTGTCTGAAACTCATAATAATTACGCTCTATTAGCAAGTCGACATCCATGTATGAAACTATATCTGGTACAGAGCAGTCAGGTTTATTGGCTTTTAGAAGCTAATGCCTCTCAAGCATAAGAGCAACTTCTTCGACCAAATGGGCTCTCTACACGACAAATCAATAAAGATATAATGGATGGCTTTAAAGATATAATGGATGGCTTTATGCAAATGCACATTCTGTTCAAATCCTTTTTAAATACCAAAAAATTTACTGATTCTTCTTCATCTAATATTTTTTCTTATCATCTATAAAAAAAGCCCCTGCACTTGGCAGGGGCTTTTTAGAATAATGAGCTGGCGATGACTTACTCTCACATGGGTAATCCCACACTACCATCAGCGCTAAGAGGTTTCACTTCTGAGTTCGGGAAGGGATCAGGTGGTTCACTCTTGCTATGGTCGCCAGCACAACTGTTTATGGACTTGTTCGGGTCTTATTTAACTGCTTTGCAGTGTATGCCTTACTTGGTACCAAATAAAATTCATTAACAGGTTATATCTGAGTTTCGTATTTTGTTCTTTAGCGTTTACTAAATCAAGTATTTTAC